>JBFWYF010000757.1:0-4134 GCA_050186685.1 Pirellulaceae bacterium | reverse complement strand
CAGCACCGACTCCTGCAACCGCCGAACCGACTCCACTTCCTCCCTCAGCTTCTGCGCCAATTCCTTCTCGCGCGCGGCGCGGACAGCGTCGAGCGTGCTCGCCAGGATCGCACGCAGCAAGAACATGAAGTTGCCAGCCGGATCACGCGTTACATAAGCGCTCATGCCATTGGCCATGAAACGCACGACGCGAAAGACATCTGCCGGCTGGCAGGCGCCGACGACGGGGACGTCCGGATGGCGTTCCCTCAGCGACTCGAACAGCTCAAAGCCGGTATCCGGATCGGGCAAGTCGATCGTCATCAGAACGATGTCGAACGGAGGACCGTTTTCGATCGCAGCGCGAAACTCGGCCGGCGACGAGGTCATGTGCACCTCGCTGGTTTCGACGCCCAAATAAACGGAGATCAGTTCCGTTTCCGTCTCGTTATCCCAAACTGCGAGAACCCGCATGTCTTCTGTCTCGTCCCGGAGCCGTTTGGTTGTCCCTTACCCTCGACCCGCGACGGCCCGCGGATGAGGCCCCGCAACCTTAATGGAACCGTTCTCCGTTTGCAACGATGCGGGAGTGGATGCGGAGAAGGGGCGTCGTCGTGGCAGTGCGTCGGGCCACAACGTATAACAGAACCGCACCATCGTCCCAGCCTCGATTTGGGGAGTAGTTTACTGGAGGGTTGCTGATGATTCGACGATTTGCTGCCACGAAACTGCTGGTTCTGCTCACGATCGGCCTGTGTGCCGCCACCGCGATGGATGTACCGGCCGCGGAGCCAAATGTGGCGACGTCCCGGGGGATGGTCGTCTGTGTATCCCCTCCGGCCGCCGTGGTGGGACGAGACGTACTGCGCGGTGGCGGCAATGCCGTGGACGCGGCGGTCGCTACGGCGCTGGCCATGGCGGTCACTTGGCCATCGGCCGGCAATATCGGAGGGGGTGGTTTCATGATGGTGTCGCCCGGCGACGGCAAGCCGCCGGTGTGCGTCGAGTATCGCGAGACGGCTCCGGCCGCGGCACACGAGCGCACGCTCGAACACGATCTGCGCATGGATGGGCATGCCGTCTGCGGAACCCCTGGTACCGTCGCCGGCCTGGCGCTGGCCCACGAGCGCTATGGACGGCGGCCCTGGCGCGAGCTCGTCATGCCCGCGGTGCGACTTGCTCGGGAAGGCTTCGCCGTCGACGCCGCGCTGGCCGCCTCGTTGAACGGCGCTCGGAAATCCTCCCTCCGGCATCCGGAGTTCCAGCGCGTGTTTGCACCTCCATCCGGCTCGGCTTGGCGCGAGGGAGACCGGCTGATCCAGCCGGAATTGGCCGCGACCTTGGAACGGATCGCCGAGGACGGTCCCACCGCCTTCTACAGCGGGCCGATCGCCGACCAGATCGTCGCCGAGATGCAAGCCGGTGGCGGACTGATCACGAAGCAGGATCTGGCCGGCTATCGAGCGAAAATCCGGGAACCGATCCATGGCACCTACCGCGGCTACGACATCTATGGCCCCCCGCCTCCGTCGAGCGGAGGGACGTGCCTGGTTCAAATGCTGAACATGCTGGAGCCCTTCACACTGGCGCCCGCCACGTCGCTGCCAGCCGATGGCGGCGCCGCGGCACCCTGGCCGACCCGGTCGCTGCACCTGGTCATCGAAGTCATGCGTCGCACTTATCGCGATCGCGCCCGCTGGCTGGGCGACAGCGACTTCGTGCCGATTCCCCCGCGCCTCACTACCAAGGAGTACGCCCGGGAGCTGGCGGGCCGGATCGATCTCGAGCGCGCCACACCGAGTGCTTCACTGGCCGGCGACATTCCGCTCGCCGACGAGTCGCCCGAGACGACGCACTTCTCCATCATCGACCGTAATGGCATGGCGGTAGCGAATACGTACACCCTGCAAAACGGATACGGTTCGCGAGTCGTCGTGCGCGGTGCGGGCTTCCTCTTGAATAACGAAATGACCGACTTTAATCGCGTCCCGGATCGCACGGACCGGACCGGGATGATCGGCACTCCCGCCAATCGGATCGCTCCGGGCAAACGCATGCTCAGCTCGCAGACCCCCACGCTCGTTTTCCGCGATGGGAAACTGGTGCTCGTCACCGGGAGTCCCGGTGGCCGCACGATCATCAATACCGTGCTGTGCACCCTGGTGAATTACATCGACTTCCAGCGCGACGTGGCGGCGGCAGTTGCCGCTCCGCGTCTGCATCATCCCTGGTTTCCCGATCAGGCCGGGTTCGAGGGACTCGACCGCCCCGGGTATACCGACGCCATCCAGCAGTTGCAGAAGATGGGACACGCGTTTTCGGGGAAGCCAGGCAAGCAGGGCGATGCCCATTCGATCGGTTGGAACCGGCAGACCGGCCGCTACGAGCCCGGTGTCGATCCGCGAATTGACGGGCGAGCGGAATGGGAATGATGCGTCTGTCGTTCACCTCTGAAATCCGCGACAGTTCCCCGCGTGATCATCATTGTCAGGAACGCGGAAAGGCATCGCCTCGTCGTTTGCGGACCGGCACGGTCGCCGTGGGAGTAAACCGGAGTAGGGTTGCCTGAACGGGTCCCACGACCCAGAAATGCCCCGGAAGCTGCGCTATTTCTTGGACGAATGTTGCGGCACTTTGCGCGATCGTTTCGATGGTCAACACGACTTCCCGCACTGCAGCTGGATCTGTGTCGATGTCGTCGCGCGGAGGGAAGTAACCATTCCATTCGAGTACCGGGACGTCCATCCTGACTTCTCCCGTGATGCCTTGCTGAGCCGGCACGCGAATAAACAGCGCGGAAACCGCACACTCGACTTCCCGATCTAGCGGCAAAGGCGAGCCTCCCAGGAGCAGGTCAAGTCGACGCCCATCCGCGGACAAGGCCGCGTATGCCTTGTTGGCGTATTGTCGGGACGTGACATCCATGGCGACATGCGCCACGTAGATTGGGTCGGTCCCGCGGTTTGCCAGGCGGTATTCGATAACCAGCTCAGCGGCCGATGTCCTGAGGTTGCCGGTGAAATCGACCATGGTGATCCTTTTCGATGCGGAAGGCGTTAGTCGCCTCAATGATCGCCGAGGAAGTATCGACATCCTCTTCGTTTCGTTCTCTTCCCACAGGGTGCGATTGGGCAGCGGGAATCCTCTTCCGAGCTAGGGTAGCGGTGCCAGGTAGTTGGGGCGTTCGGGCAGACCACGTTCGCGGCGGTATCCGTTATCCTCGTTGGCGGTCGTACTATCTTCTTCGGCATTGGACCGAGGTCCCAATGGCGAGGGAGTATGCCGCGCGTTCGTTCCCGACGAGTTGTGGGCCGCATGTGCGAGCTCGTGATTGAGTGCCGTATCGGGAGGCGAACCAGCCGTACGCGTGGGATCGTGTGGGTTGTAGTAGACGGTACTGGGGGCCCCGCGACCAGTTCCCTGAGGGGGAGGACACGCGCCGGGACCGCCGCGGGCGCAACCGTTACCTGGCCGTGCAGGATCCCAATCTCGCACAGTCACAGGAAACGGTCCATTGCGGATCGTATTGAGCGTCCTACGACCTGTATGCGTGTTAGCGATCAGATATAAATCCCGCTTTACAGCCCGCTGATATCGCCTATTCCCCTGGATTACGATCTTGCCATCGCGAATCATCTGATCGACGATCTGGCGTCCTTGCGTTCCTCGAGAACGAGGACACGTGGCGTTACCGCCCGGCGGGCCACTGCGCGTCGCTCGCCCTCGGCGTTGCCCGCGGGCAGGCTGCCGCAGCCCATCCAAGTCGGCCCCTACCAGTGGATTAACGGGATAGGCGTAAACATGGATTCCACCCTCCTGCCCCGCCGGGTCGGACTGCAAATACCTTCCCAGCTCGGGGCTGTAGTAACGGAACCGATTGTAATGCAATCCCGTCTCCACATCGTGATAGTGCCCAGGAAAGCGGAGAGGCATCTCGAACGGAGAGTTGTCGATCCGTGTTACCGCACCATAGGGGTCGACATGAGTGACCCACTGAGCGCGGCGCGCGGTATCTTCGACGCGAACTGGGGCGCCCACCTGGTTGGTGAACAGGTAGTAGCGCCGTCCCTCTTCCGGGGCCGCGTCCACGCTTTCGTACTCGACAATCACAAACGGGACCAACGCCAACTCATCAAGGTACACGTAAATCCGAAC
>JBFWYF010000756.1:0-4136 GCA_050186685.1 Pirellulaceae bacterium | reverse complement strand
CGGCTGTGGATGGATACCTGGCTGCTTAGCCTGCCCGTGGTCGGACCATTCTTCAAGAACATCGCTGTCCTGCAGTTTGTCGAAGTCCTCGGCAATCTGATGGATGCCGGATTCACCGTCGTCGAAGCGCTCAAATCGTGCTCGACCGCCGTCGGCAACCGGTGCGTGCGCGGCAAGATCCTCGAATTGCATGATGCCCTGAACCGAGGCGAGCGGTTCAGCGACGAGCTCGCTCGCCACGGCGACCTCTTTCCACCCGTCGTCAATCAGCTGGTAAGCGTGGGAGAGAAGACCGGCACACTGTCGAAAATCACCGTCCACATCCGGTCGCACCTGCGACGCGAAGTCGAAACGTATACGAGCGTCATGCTCGGCGCCATCGAACCGATCATGACCGCCAGCCTGGCCGTGGCGATCGGCACCATCCTGCTTGCGATCTACCTGCCCATGTTCGACATGATCAGCGCTATGAACGGCGGCCCCGGCCATTGAGCGGCCTGAGCGAATCCTCGCCGGCCGTCGCGGTCATGCCGCGCGGAGCGTCAACCAGAATGTCTGACCTGAACAAGGAGCCATGCCATGTCGCGTGCTCGATGCCCTGATCGATGCCGTTTTTCCAGAGGAATTTCGCTCGTCGAAGTGCTGGCTGTCGTCACGCTGCTAGGAATCCTGGCTGCGGTGATCGTGCCCCGGCTTTCCACGCAAGGCGTCGACGCCAAAGGAAAGGTGTGCAGCGTCCACAAGGGCAATGTCGAGGTCCAATGCCAACTCTGGGCGCGGCAAAAAGGATCCTTGCCCCAGTCGACGCTCGATGACATCGGAGCCGACGCCAGCTTCTTTCCTGACGGGCTGCCCGTTTGTCCGGTAGATGGCAGCAGCTACTCCATCGACACCGTCACCGGACAGGTTACCGGGCACGCGCATTAGCAAGAGTTGCCGCCCTCGTAGCGGAAGTCGCAAGACTTCCGACACGGCGACGCTAGGTAGCCTTGCTCGCCAAAGCGCGGGCGGGCCGGCCGCGGGGCGAAATCGCTGCGCCCCCCTTCTCGCGAAACGGGACTACGGAGACCCGAGGGGGGCTACGGAAGAAAGAAAGTGCGGGTGATAGGAGTTGAACCTACACGACCTTGCGGTCACAAGAACCTGAATCTTGCGCGTCTGCCAATTCCGCCACACCCGCAACTGTTTTACCTGCCAACAGGTTACGACATGCTACGACCTGCCGGCTGCCCATTCAACGATGCCTGCCGCCGCTTGTCGGTGGCGACTTCGCCGAGTTGCTGGCCCAAATTTACTCTATCGGCACGCGGCCGACAAGCGACCACTGGGCGAACAAAAAACAATAAACGTTGCCGCGTTTTCCCTTCCCCGCTAGAATCGCGCCGCGCGACACGGTGACAAAGAGGTCCCTTCGCCCGAGAGGTACAGGCATGGAAGCCGCCCATCCGCTCCCCCCGTTTTCCCGTCTCGAGCAGCTGCACTTCGCCCAGAACGTGCTGCGGCAGGAGGCGCAGGCGTTACACGCTCTGGCCGACGGGCTGCCGAGCGATTTCTGCGACGCGGTCGAGCTCCTCCATCGTTGCCGTGGGAATGTCGTGATCACGGGTATGGGAAAAGCGGGCCTGATCGGCCAGAAACTCATGGCCACACTCGCATCCTTGGGGACGCGCTGCCATTTCTTGCATCCGGGCGAGGCCGTGCACGGCGACCTCGGCCGCGTGCAAGCAGGGGACGTGATCGTGGCGCTGTCGTTCAGCGGCGAGACGGAAGAGGTCGTGCGGATTCTGCCGTCGCTGCGCGCCGTCGGAACGACGATTATCGCCATCACGGGGCACCCGCACAGCACGCTCGGGACGGCCGCAGCAGTGGCTTTGCCGCTCGGCGTGATACGCGAGGCTTGTCCCCATGGTCTCGCTCCGACGACCAGTACCACGGCGATGCTCGCGCTTGGAGATGCCCTGGCTCTCGTCTTGGCGCAACTCCGGGATTTTGGACCGCTGGATTTCGCACGCAATCATCCGGCCGGCAACCTGGGCCGCAAGCTGACGCGTGTCGAGGACGCCATGCGCCCGCTGACCGACTGCCGTGTAGCGCGGGACGGCCAGACGGTGCGGGAGGTGCTGATCCAAGCGTCCCGACCCGGCCGCCGGACGGGTGCGATCATGCTCGTCAATGACGACGGACAGCTGACGGGCATTTTCACGGACAGTGATCTCGCGAGGCTGCTGGAGCGTCGGGGTGAAGATGCGCTGGACGCTCCGATCCGAGAGGTGATGACGCGAGCGCCGGCGACGATTGCCTGTGGTTCGTGGATGTCGCGAGCGGTGGGGCTATTGGGCGAACGCAAGATCAGTGAATTGCCGGTCGTTGACGATCACGGAAAGCCGGTAGGCTTGATCGACATTACGGACCTGGTCGGCTGGCTGCCCTCCGCCGACGCGGACGAATCCCCGACCGGCGGTTCGGGAGTTGCAAGTTCCAACGATCGATTCGCGGACGACGTGCCACCCACCATTCCTTTTCCGAACCCTCGAGCCCAGCAGTCGCGTAGATGAACTTTGCAGACCGATCTAAGAACATTGAACTGATCATCGCCGACGTCGACGGGGTCCTGACCGACGGCGGCATCATCTTTGACAACCAGGGAATTGAGATCAAGCGGTTCCATAGCCGGGACGGCTTTGGGATCAAGCTGTGGCGGCGGGCGGGATTCCGGTTCGGCATCATCACGGCCCGGAACTCGCACATCGTCAAGATTCGGGCCGCGGAACTGGGTATCGACTTACTGCGGCAGGGACACGAAGACAAGCTGCCTGCTGCCCGCGAGTTGTTCCACGAGCTGAGCCTGTCGCCTGAGCAGGTGGCTTATATCGGCGACGACCTGCCGGACCTGCCGGTGATGCGTTGTGTCGGAATGCCGATCGCGGTGGCGGATGCCGTCGACGAGGTGCGAGCCGGTGCGTGCTATGTCACCACGCTGCCAGGCGGGCAAGGGGCCGTGCGGGAAGCGATCGAAGCGATTTTTAAGGCCCGGGGGATCTGGGAAGACGTCGTCGCGAAATACGTAGGAGCGTGAATTCCCGAGGCTTGCTTCCTCCGGCTGCAAGCAGGTTTCGGTTCGTGTCCGTTGTCATCCAAGCTGGTCAACCACTGGAAGTCCTCCCATCGTCGCGGGCGTTCCACGAAGTCGCCGCGGCGCATATGCATGTTCAACCGCTTGCGACGGTCGCTGCTGGTGCTGCTGACAACGATCACGGCGTATTTCCTATACGCCGCGGCGGCGGTTCCGTGGCTGGAGCCGTCGTTCAAGCGGACGGCAAGGAGTTCGTCCACGGCAGCGCCCTCGAACCGGTCTCGCGACCTGGACGATCTATTTGCTGATGGCGCCTGGGAACTTGGTCCTACGAAGGTTATCGAGACCGACGAGGGGATGTTACTGTTTGACGACTACCAGCCGCTGGCCGATGGGCGGCTGGAGTTGACGCGCTGTACGCTGGTCGGTTACCTGCGCGATGACCGTGGGGGCGATAACCAAGCTGCCGCCGATGCCAAGGAGGGTCGCCGCAAAGTCGTCCTGCGGGCACCGTCCGGCGCGACGCTGATGTTCGATCAGGCCCTTGATATTCTCCGCGGCCAGTTCGGCCGAATTGTCGGCGGGCGACTGAAGGGCGAAGTCGAGATCTGGAGCCCTGCGACCTCCGCTGAGCGGAATGATGCGATTTCGCTCGTCACCGGCAACGTGCAGCTTGATGCCCAGCGTATCTGGACTCCGCAGGAAGTCCGCTTCCGTTATGGCGACAATAGTGGTCAAGGACGAGGCCTCACGATCACGCTGTCGGGCGGAAAACGCTCGTCGGATGCTCCCAGCCTCGGCGTGGGCGGACTGCGAGCCCTGGAACTCGAGCGACTGGATCGGCTCCAGTTGCAGATGGCCGACGGCGGGCTGTTCGGTAAAGGCGCTGGGCCGGCGGGACCAGCCGCTCCCCGAGCTGCCGAAACGGCACCGGCGATCGTCGAACTAAAGTGCCGCGGACCGTGCCGATTCGATTTTGAACAACAGTTGCTGACGCTCGAAGAGCAGGTCGAACTGACGCGTCGCCATCCGAGCGGTCTGTTGGACCAGCTGACGTGCCAGC
>JBFWYF010000755.1:0-4172 GCA_050186685.1 Pirellulaceae bacterium | reverse complement strand
GGTCGATCCGGCCGGGAAAACGCTGACGCCGTTGCCGTTGGGCGACTCGGACGCCGCGGAGCAGGGAACCGCCGTTGTCGCCATGGGGAATCCGCAGGGGCTGAAGCACAGCGTGGTCGCAGGGCTCGTGTCGGCGCGCCGCCAGATCGATGGGCGCGACATGCTCCAGCTTGCCATGCCCATTGAGCCAGGCAACAGCGGTGGTCCCGTGGTGGACATGCGCGGCCAAGTCCTGGGATTGGTTAACATGAAGTCGACCATCAACGAGAACCTCGGTTTTGCCGTCGAGGTCAACGCGCTGAAGCCCTTATTGGCCTCGCCGAATCCAATTCCCATCGAGCGCTGGATGACGATCGGTCGCGTCGACACGCGTCGCTGGCTGCCACTGTTTGGGGCGGATTGGCGACAGCGGTCCGGACGAATCCTCGTTAGCGGCTTGGGAGAGGGTTTTGGTGGGAGGTCGCTGTGCCTGTCGCGTCAGTCCGCGCCCGAGCTGCCGTTCGAAGTGGCCGTGCAAGTCAAGCTGGACGACGAATCCGGGGCCGCGGGGCTCGTGTTCCACGCGGATGGAGCGGATCGGCATTACGGCTTCTATCCGAGCGGCGGGCAGTTGCGGTTAACCTGCTTTGATGGTCCGTCGGTACTGCAATGGCAGATCCTGCGCGAGACGCCGTCGACGTTTTACCGCCCCGGGGACTGGAACTGGCTGAAAGTCCGTGTCGAGAAGGATCGGTTCGCGTGCTTTGTCAACGATCATCTGGTATGCGAGTCGGCGGACGATACGTTTGCGCAAGGCCAGGTGGGACTCGCCAAATTCCGGGACACGCGGGCCGAGTTCCGCCAGTTTCAGATCGCGAAATCGATTGAGGCGAGCGCGGCGGGCAGCGATACCGTGCAGTCGGCGGTACGAGCTCTGACGGATCCCGCCCAGGTAGCCCCCTCCCAAATCGCCGATCTGGCCAGAAGTGGCAGCGAAGCCGTGCAGGCAATCCGCCACGAGGCCCGCGAGCTGCAACGTCGGTCCGCCGAGTTGATCCGCGTGGCGCGCGATGTCCACATCGCGCAGGTCTGTGAGGAATTGACGCGGCTGGGTGCCGTTCCCGATTCCGACATGGATATGCTGCGGGCCGCCTTGTGGATCGCGAAGCTGGACGAGGAAGATATCGACGTCGAGAGCTACGTGCAGGCCGTGGAGGCGATGGCTGCCGAAATTGCTGCCGGCCTTCCGCGTCCACCCGCCGAGGCCGCGGCGGAAGGCAAGCAGCCCGCGGAACCCGCCGCTGGGGTGCCTCCCGGTGCGGGGGCGGACCGAGTGCGGCTGGCGGCATTGAACGATTACCTGTTCCGACAGAACGGTTTTCACGGACTGCGATTCGACTACTACCATCGTGCGAACAGCTACCTGAATCGCGTGATCGATGATCGAGCGGGGCTGCCGATTACGCTGTCGGTTCTTTACATCGAATTGGGGCGGAGGTTGGGTTTGCAGGTGGACGGTGTGGGCGTTCCGTCGCACTTTATCGTGCGGGTAAAGCTCCAGGACGGAGAACCGCAGCTGGTGGATGTTTTCGACGGTGGCAAGGAATTGAGCCGTAAAGATGTCGAACGGCTTGTCCGGGAGCGGGCGAATTTACA
Organism: Pirellulaceae bacterium; assembly: GCA_050186685.1. GTDB lineage: Bacteria > Planctomycetota > Planctomycetia > Pirellulales > Pirellulaceae > CAZFLF01. The sequence continues at coordinate 2,537 of JBFWYF010000755.1, read as the reverse complement.
GTTGACCGACGACCATCTGGCCGCATCATCTGGCCGTTCGATCCTCCAGCGCATGCTGAACAACCTGCGCGGTGCGGCGGCCGGCGATCCGGAGGCCCTGCGGACGTACACGGAGGCGATGGTCGTTCTATCGCCGGACGCAGTGGAAGAACGACTCAAACGCGCGTTGCTGCGAGCCGAAACGAAGCGATATGCGGCCAGTCTTGACGACGTGGACTGGATCCTGGCCCAAGCCCCGCCGGGCATCAATCTGGATGCCGTGCACGCCTTTCGGGACAAAGTCCAGCGTCAAATCAATCTGGCCCCGTAGCCAGCTCGCAAGTGTTCCGACGCGATCCGTTGGCAGCCGAACTGGCGGGAGTTCCGACACGCCGCCCTGTCGGCGCACCATCCCGAACTGTCTCGGAAGTCGGGCGACTTCCGCTACCCTGCATTGCGACGCGAAGGTGTCGAGCGATGATACGATCTGTGGCTGATGAAACGGAATCGCCGCCAACTCCGGTGAGCGCGCCGAGCCGCGGGCCGAGTATAACCGGAGCCCACGCAGTGGCGACCGATCCTGGGGCGACCGATCCGGCGAGCACGTCTTGCGTGGCCTGGGTGCTGCGCGTGCTGGGGTTGATCGACACATTGGCTCTGTTGGCGGTGGTCATGCCGAGGTCCGGGATGGCGATGTTGCACGCATGGGCGGGACTCGGCACCCTGCCTGACGGTCCGGTCGTCGGTTATCTCGCGCGGTCGGCGTCGGCCCTGTATGCACTGCACGGACTGCTGGTGGTATTCCTGTCGTTCGACGTGCTGCGCTATTGGCGGCTGATCCGGTTTTTTGCGACGGCTGCACTGTTTCACGGCCTCGTCATGCTGGCCGTGGACCTGGGAGAAGGGATGCCGATCTGGTGGACGATGTCGGAGGGGCCGATTTTCTCGTTGACGGGCGTCGCCGTGCTGGTCGCGCAATCCCGCACTAGCTCGCGTCGTCCTGCATGTTGTAGCCGATAACGCCGCCGATCACGCCGCTGGTGACGATCACACCACTGAGAATCAGAGCCCGCTGCCAGGGATTCCATTGCTGGCCGCGTACCAGGCCGATGTCTTCGACGAGCAGGGCCGCCGGCTGGGCAGCGGGAGGCGCCGTCCGGGCCGCCCAGAGGCGGAGCAGATGTGCCGACTCCCCGGCGCGGACCTGATAAAGGCCGGGCCGCAGATCCGACACCGTAAACTGTCCCCGCGGCCCAGTCTGCACCGTCACCGAGGGCCGCCCCGCGGTTGTCAGTTCCACGCGTGCCGTCGTGCGGGGTTGTCCATTGACGTCGACCACGGTCCCTCGGAGCGTGTTGCGCGCCCCTAACGCGACATCTTTAATGGGCCACGCGGCCGAAGTACCGCCAGGCTCGCCAGCCTGGACGGCCGGCGTGCCGAACGGCGACAGGCCCACGGCCACGATCAGGCACCAGATCAGTTGGGGACTGTACTTCATCGAGAATCCTCCTCGGGCGTGATTAGGGCTTCCAGTGCCGGAAATGTTCGTTGAACTGGTCTTCCATGTCCGGCACGGCGCTGCGCAGCCGCTGGCTGAGCAGACCGGGCGGCGTGAGGGCCCGGATATCGGCCAGGAATCGGACCAGAATGTCGCGCGATGCAGGCGATCGGTGCAGCATGAAGTGCACCCAGGCCCAGGCGTGCCGATACTCGGCGGCACCCATCTGGCTGAGACCCTGCAGTTGCTCGAGGCGGTCGAGCCGGGGAGGTGGCAGTCCGAGGCGGGCACTCCAGCGGACCTTCGCCAGATGCGGGTTTTCGAAGGCCCGTTCGTCCGACGGCGCTTCGAAATACTCCGCCAGACCTTCGTCGAGCCATAGCGGGACCATGGGCAGATCGGCGTGCAGCAACGCATGCGTCCCCTCGTGCCGCACGTCGACTTCGAACTCATCGGAGCGATAGGCGAAGACAATTCCCGGACCGCGCTCCTTGATGTAGAGCGCACGCCGGGCAGGGACGTCCGGAAAGTGCAACCGCAGGTACTGTTCGTACGTCGACCGGCGTTCAAACAGGATCAAGTGGATCGGTTCCCGGGCCTCGGTCACTCCCAGCGTCCGCACGAGATCGCGCTGGAGGCGGGCGAGTTCGTCGAGCAGAAAGGTATGCCCGGCCAGCGAGAAATCAGCATGGCATCGGAAGGCGCCTGCGGCACGCTCGTCTGGCCAGAGTTGCTGGGCACCGGCCACGGCAGTCCACACGGTCAGCCATACCAGCGTGGCTACGCCGGCGCATTGCCGATACATGCGCTGCGCCTCCTGCTTCAGCAAGTCATCCCGCCTTACGCCAGGTAAACCAATCGGTCAGCGTACGGCGCTTGGCCCGCCGGGGCCGACGGCCGCCCGCTACGGGTCTTCCCGCGGCCACATCCGCAGGTTGCGCACAACAGATCTCGTAGGCCGTGTCCCAATCGCTCAACAGCGCGACATGCTCAAATGCCCGCCGCATCAAGGGGCGTCGCGACCGCGGTCCGTGCGCATCCGTGGCGAGAAAATGAATGA
>JBFWYF010000754.1:0-4175 GCA_050186685.1 Pirellulaceae bacterium | reverse complement strand
TCCTGACTGGCCCATTCCTGGCTGCCGCCCTTCTAGCCTGCCCCCCTTTTTTTGGGTGAAAGGGGCTACATGGCGCAAGGGGCGACGGGCAAACGGCGCATCGAATTAAGGGCTCCGCTCGGATTGTTTTTTCGCGCGGTACTGAGCCAGCACCTTTTCCGGCTCCTCGAGAAAGTAGTCGCGGCAACCCGTACAGCACACCTGATAGGTGTGCCCTTCATGCGAGACTGGCATCGTACCCAATCCGCCCGTGACGATGCACTCGACGTATCCGGCGCCTTTGCCAAACTGGCTCCCCTCGCGCGTGAAACCGACTTCCGCCAGTCGGGTGAATACGCCGCCGGGCTGTTTCCGCTCGTATAACACCAGCAGTCGATCCCCGTCGGCGACCATCCGCATCGATACCCGATCGGGCAGACTGCCGCCCGATGCAGCGGGCTGGAGTACGAGGCGCCCGTCTCCGGCGATTGTCCCGGTGTAGCGACTCCTTTCGCCGTTCGGCCCCGTGGCGGTGAACACGTACTGCCCTGCTTGCTGTCCCGCCGTAAATTCCGCCGAACGCACGTAGCGGCCGTTGTCTGACTGCAGGATCAGCGAGGCACCGCCATCCGCAAAGCGCCAACGCCACTGACATTGCTCGGTCCACGCGTCCTTGTTACTGCCACGACGGGGCTGGCCCACGCCGCGCCACTGGCCGATATACGACTGGAACCCGTGCAGCGCCGCGACTCCCGCCTGAGACCGATCCGGAGTGTCCCCGGCCACACAGACCGACAGCCAGATGGCGGCACACCCGATCCAGCGTCCTGTGCGCCCACCATAGCCCAGCGAAACCGCCATGAAACGAACTCCTGAACTGTTTGACGACGATCGCGGTCGCGTGCCGAAATGCACAGCCTGCCGGTCGACCGAGCGAATTACTTGTCGGTCGCTTGACGCCGGTGAAGCTCCTCGTGCTCCTGGCCGTCATGCGGCCGATTGTCAAAGCCCGCGGAAACAGTGAGCTCCATGTGGTCGACGAACTTCACGTTAGCGCATTCGTCGATCTCGTGAGTGTGGCAAGCAGCGTAGTCGAGGATATAGAAGCGGAAAGGCCCGCCTTGCTGGACTGTGAGCGGCTGTCCGTGAAGGCGGTAAATGAGATAGGCTCGGTCGGCGATCGGGGCCAACGGAATACTGGCGTGAAAATCGTCCGTGCGGCTGTGCAGGCCCAAATAGCAGGCCGCCGATTTGACGCCCACGCGTTGCAGCAGTCCCCGCAGCTTGACTGCGTCGCCCCGGCGTTTGGGGTCCAGGCGACTGATGTCCTCAAGTTGGTACTCCACAGGCATGGCCGCCAGGTCTTCGTAGGTTAGCGTTAACGGCGTGGTTACTTCGCCCGTGATGCGCAGTGTGGGACTTTCCGTCATATCCGATTGTCAGTTCGAGCGATTCAGGAAACAGGTTCAAGGCGTTCCCGCGACGACCTCCGAGGTTGAAGCGTTGCGGGACATTCTAGCCGCGGGAATACGGCATCCCAATAAAAAAAAGGCGTTGTCGCCACAGCGACAACGCCTTGCTGGCCCGCGTGTGCCCGAGGGAACACGTTGGTGCCAGAGCGTCAGAAAACGGGTTGCTCGGGGCTTCCCGCCCGGACATCCATTACGAGCAACCCATGCTGTTACCGCAGTTGTGACACAGATAACAGTTCCCGTTGCGGACCGTGATGGCTCCGCAGTTATCGCAGCTCGGCGCATCGCTCTGGAACATGGCGAACTGCTCATTACGCTGGCCGACCCGCAGGTCGTCGGTCCGTGGCCGGACGATTGCATCTTGAGTGCCAAAGTGACCGTTCGACGAAGCCGGCGAGGCGACTCCCCCTCCATTGGCATTCACAGGCGAGGACGTGCGGCCCGCCGCGTCACCATTTTTCGCATGCGTACGGGTCTCGGCTGCAGCGTTTCCCGAAGGCGCTGGACTTGCCTGAGCACCACGCGTTTCCTTCGCGGTCGAGGTCACCGAGGCTGCCGGAGAGGCAGCCGGGCGATCACCGCCCGCGGCCGGCGCGTCTTTCGGCGGCAATCCCAGCGATTCGCGATAGCCGGGCATAAACGTGATCCCCAACCAGCGGAACATGTAGTCGATCAGGCTCTTCGCAATGCGAATGTCCGGGTTGGTCGTATGGCCCATCGGCTCGAATCGCATGTGGGAAAACTTGTTGACGAGCGCCTCGAGTGGTACGCCGTACTGCAGGCTGATCGAGACGGCCGTACCGAAGGCGTCCATCAAGCCGCCCACCGTACTCCCTTCCTTGGCCATCGTGATAAACAGCTCGCCTGGCCGCCCGTCCGGATACAGGCCGACCGTCACATAGCCCTCGTGACCAGCAACACTGAACTTATGCGTCATCGACTGGCGGGTATCGGGCAACCGCTCCCGCCGCGGCCGGCTCGGACGATCCTTGTCTGCGCTCGCCCCTTTCTCCGACTTGTCGCCTTCGGACTTGGTATTCAGCGGCTGACTCATCTTGGACCCGTCACGGTAGATGGCGAGCGCCTTGAGACCCAGCGTCCATCCCCAACGATATGCGTCCGCGATATCCTGCGTCGTCACCTCGTTCGGCATGTTGACCGTCTTGGAGATCGCCCCCGAAATGAACGGCTGAGCGGCCGCCATCATGCGAACATGGGCTTGCCATCCGATGCTTCGTACGCCGTTAGCCGGCTTGAAGGCACAATCGAACACAGGCAGGTGTGCCTCTTTCAGGAACGTGGCGCCTTCGATCGTGTCGTGTTCGTCGATGTGCTTGACGATTGACTGTACTTCCGCGTCGTCGTATCCGAGTTTCCGCAATGCCGAGGGCACGGTATTGTTGACGATCTTCAGCATGCCACCGCCGGCAAGCTGCTTATACTTGACCAGCGCAATATCTGGTTCGATCCCGGTCGTGTCGCAGTCCATCAGGAAGCTGATGGTGCCTGTCGGTGCCAGCACGGTTGCCTGGGCGTTGCGGAAGCCATAGCGACGCCCCGATTGCAGCACCTCGTCCCACAACAACCGCGCCGCCTCCTTGAGGTACCGCGGTCCGGCGTCATCGATCTTATCGACGGCTTCGCGGTGCATCTGCATGACTCGCAGGAATGGTTCGCGATTGAGCGCATAGCCCTCGAACGGCCCCTGCGCCCTGGCCAACTCGACGCTTGTCCGGTTTGCAGCCCCATGCAGCAAAGCCGTCACTGCGCCGCACAAACCGCGGGCCGCGTCCGAATCGTAAGGCATGCCCAGTGACATGATCAGACTGCCTAAGTTGGAGTAACCCAACCCAAGTGGCCGGAAAAGATGACTGTTCAATGCAATGCGGTCCGTCGGATAACTCGCGTGATCCACCAGGATCTCTTGCGCAATGAAGAACAGCCGGCAGGCGGCCGTGAATCGCTCGACGTCGAGCGATCCGTCCGGCTTGCGGACTTTCATCAAATTGACGCTAGCCAGATTGCAGGCCGTGTCGTCCAGGAACATGTATTCCGAACACGGATTGCTGGCATTGATCCGCCCCGAATTCGGGCACGTGTGCCAGCGATTGATGGTCGTGTCGTACTGCACGCCTGGATCACCGCAGTGCCACGCGCAGTCCGCCATCCGGTCAAGCAACGTCTTGGCTTCATATCCTGGCCCGTCCCGCGTCGGATCCGTCACCCACCGCGTCCGCCACTTTCCGCCTTTTTCGACCGTCTCCATGAATTCGTCGGTGACTCGCACCGACAAATTGGCGTTCTGGAACAGGATCGAACTGTATGCCTCGCCGTTGAAGTTGGCTTCGTACTGCCCGCTCGCAATCAACGTGTGGGCCTTACGCTCCTCCTTCCACTTGCATTCGATGAACTCCAGAATGTCCGGATGCCAGATCTTCAACGACTGCATCTTGGCCGCCCGGCGCGTCTTGCCTCCCGATTTGACGACCGCCGCGATCTGGTCGTACACACGCATGAACGAGAGAGGCCCGGATGGCCGGCCACCCCCCGACAGCTTCTCCCGGCAGGATCGGATCGTCGACAAGTCCGTGCCCGTTCCCGAGCCGAACTTGAACAACATCGCCTCGCTCGTCGCCAGGCGCATGATGTCCTCCATGTTGTCGTCGACGCTCTGAATGAAACAGGCCGACCCCTGAGGATACTCGTAGGGGTTCTCAGGCACCT
>JBFWYF010000753.1:0-4193 GCA_050186685.1 Pirellulaceae bacterium | reverse complement strand
CGTCAATAAATACGACCTGTAATTCGTAACGGTGCGCGCCGGCCACTTCGCTCAGCTCGGCAAGCAGGCGTGGCAAACTCGGAGCCTCGTTATACACCGGAATGACGGTCGATAGTCTCATGCTCAGGGAGCACACCAGTCGGGAAGAGGTTGCTTGTGGATCGTGGGCGACGTACTTCCCTGCAACTGGCGGACAGCCTGTTCGGCCGCTTCGACTTGGGCGGTGGAGCCCAAGGGTTGGAAGTGCAAATCGAACGTCGCCGAGGCACCAGGCGCGAGCGAAACGACGCGGCCGTGCTGGCCTTCAAATGTACGGGGGTTGGGAAAGTTCGTCCCGGGTTCCAGTCCCGTGACGAATCCGTCCGCCAGCGAAGTGGTATTTTTCCACAGCGTGAACCAGGGAAGCTGCCGGTTGTTGAAGTGCAGGCCGACGCCTCGGGTTCCATGCGCGTTCTTCAACAGGACCTGGGTCTGGTCGCTGGCATCGCCGGCGAGTTGCAGAAAGTAGACCTGCTCGGCGAACCCCGGTTCTTCGGCGGCGAAGCTGTCCCAGGTGGCGATTCCCAGGGCGGAGTGCGCGTTGCGGGGGACAACCTGCCGGATGGGAGCGACGAGCCGGGACCCCGCATCGAGCAAGGGATGGCCAAAATTGATGTGGTACAGCATCTGCGCCGCGGCGGGGCTGCCGGATAGATTGACGATCTCGTCGTGGACGTGCACACGCGATTGGCCGATCGTCATAACGATTGACGTGCGTAGACGCAATTTGTGAAAATGGAACCGCGTTTCTTCGACTTCGCCGTGCAGCGCCAGCTGTCCCTTTTCCACATCCAACGATATTTCAGCGAAGTGAGCCGGCCGGTTGGCAATGCGACCGTGCAGGGGATACTTGAGCCGGCCCTCGGCGTCAAATTCGGGGGCCCCGTTGCTTTCGAGACCGCAACGGACGAGCAGTTCGTCGAATCCATCGAGCCAGCCGAGACCCGATGGTTCCATCAGCGGCACGAAGCTCGGATGCACCGGGCCGCGGACTGGCGATTTCCAGCCGATCTCTTCGCCACGGTACCAGGCCTTCCAGATGCCCATGCCCCGCGTAGGCAGGATTTCGACAACACACGATCCTGTTTCCAGGCGTACGGACAACACGCCATCACTTAGCCCGCTGCGCAGCGTTCTGGCCTGTACGGAAAAACTGCCCGGCTCACCGCCGACCTCCACCGGAGTGATGTCCAGATGATCGAGTCGCGTGTTCCGCGCCGGATCGATCAGCGTCCATTTCTGCAAGGGCATGGCTGTTCTCCACGTTCGGGGCCCGGGACGTGGGCCCTATCGTACCGCGCTCGCACACTGGCCCCGATTCGGCGGTGGGCGCAGGAAAAGGGGGTATCGTACCATGCCGCACGGTCCGAGAAACCTGCCACGAGCGCGGCCCGCTCTGCCGAGCCGCCGCCAGCCGCCCTTGACATCCCCCCAAGGTGCGCCAAAGCTTGTCTGGCGGACGCCAGGTTTGGCGGGCTGCATCGATGCATGGGGAACCGCGTATGCAGGCCAATGTACAACAGATCAAGGAACTAGTGGCGGAGAAGGCCGAGCTGATCCACCGGCTGAATGCCGAATTGCGCAAGGTCATTGTCGGGCAAGAGCAGATGATATCGCGGCTGTTGATTGGCCTCCTGACGCACGGCCACGTTCTGCTGGAGGGTGTGCCCGGTCTGGCCAAGACCACCGCCATCAAGTCGCTGGCCCAGGCACTGTCGACGACGTTTCAGCGGATCCAGTTCACTCCCGATCTACTCCCGGCGGATCTCATTGGGACGATGATCTACACGCCGGCCGAGGGGGTGTTCAAGACGCGGCGGGGCCCCATCTTCGCGAACTTTATCCTGGCCGACGAGATCAACCGCGCACCATCTAAGGTGCAGTCGGCGCTGCTCGAGGCGATGCAGGAGCGGCAGGTGACGATTGGCGACGAGACGTTTGCCCTCGAGGGCCTGTTCCTGGTCATGGCGACCCAGAATCCAATCGAACAGGAGGGAACCTATCCCCTGCCCGAGGCCCAAGTGGATCGATTCATGTTGAAAGTGCGACTCGACTATCCCAAGCCCGATGAAGAACGCAAGGTGTTAGACATGGCGCTGGATGGCACCCAGCGCCGCATCCAGCCTGTGCTGACGGCCGAAGAGGTCTTTGGCATGCAGGAGGTCGTCAAGCTGATTTACATGGACGATCAAGTTAAAGAGTACATCGTGCGGGTTGTGCAGGCGACCCGCACGCCGGAGGCCTTTGGGCTCGCCGCACTGCGTCCGCTGATCGATTACGGCGGTTCGCCTCGGGCCACAATCTTTCTGGGACTGGCAGCAAGGGCCAATGCATTCTTGAATGGGCGGGGCTACGTCACGCCGCAAGACGTAAAAGATGTGGCGTACGATGTATTGCGACACCGGATCATTCTGACGTACGAAGCGGAAGCCGAACAAAAATCGAGCGAAGACGTATTAAAGATGATCCTGAGCGCGGTGCCGGTACCCTAGCGCGCCGGGCGTCCGCCATGCCATTCGCCATACCTACCCCCAGCGGCACGAATTGAAGAGCGCCGTCTCCCAAGGGACTGCCATGGCCGAGCTGACAGTCGCGGATATCCTGCGGAAGGTACAGCGGATTCAGATTGTCGCGAACCGCACCGTGAACGACCTCTTCGCGGGACAATATCGCAGCGTTTTCCGCGGCCGCGGCATGGAGTTCGACGAAGTGCGCCCCTACCAGCCGGGTGATGATGTCCGCACCATCGATTGGAATGTCACCGCGCGGACCGGCGAGTGCTTTATCAAGCGATTCTGCGAGGAACGCGAGCTGACGGTGCTGTTCTTGGTGGATGTTTCGGCCTCGGGGATGTTTGGGTCGCTGAGCCAGTCGAAGCTGGACATCGTGGTCGAGATGGCCGCCCTGCTGATGTTCTCGGCTTTGAAGAACAACGACAAGGTGGGCCTAATCACGTTCTGCGACGACGTAATTGATTTTGTGCCTCCTCGGAAGGGCAAGCCTCACGTGCTGCGGCTGATCCGGCAGCTGGTCGACGTGCATCCCGTGGTCAGGCCGACGGCACTCGATCGTCCCCTCGAATTCCTCAATCGGGTTCAGAAGCGGCGCGCGGTGGTGTTTCTCGTGAGCGACTTCCTGGGTGATTTGCCCCAGCACCTGCTGGGCATCACGCACCAGCGCCACGATCTCACCGCGATCACGGTAACCGACCGCCGTGAGGCGGCGTGGGAGGACGTCGGTTTCATTTTGCTGCGCGATGCCGAGACAGGTGACGTGGCCGAGTTGGACAGCCGGCACCCGCGCGTGAGGGAGTGGTTCGGCCAGCAAGCCGCGAAACGCCGCGAGAAGCTCAGCCGTTTGTTGAGGAAGCTTGGCATCGATCAGCTGAGTGTGGACACGGGGGGCGACTACGCCCGTACGCTACGTCAATTCTTTTCCATGCGGGAGCGTCGTGCACAGCGATAGAGTGGAGACGAACGGAGCAGGCCGAATGGCGCGAACGACCGGTCGGCCTTGGGCTGCAGTCTGGCTGGCGGCTGGGCTGATGGCGTTCGCGGGCTGCGCCGCGCACCCGCCGGCTGGCGCGTCACGTCCGGCGGGCAAAGGCGCGGCCGCCTCCACCGCGCCAGGCGAGGCACGCACCCAGGTGAATCGTGGGCCGGTACAGGTGACCGTGGTCGCCGCTCCCGCGCCCGCCCGCCTGTCGGACGAACTGCGGTTGACGTTGACGGTCGAGAGCGAGGTGGGAGTGGAAGTGGAAAACTTGCCCTTTGGCGACGCCCTTGGCGACTTCCTGATTCGGGATTATCGCGACGAATTGCCGCAACTGGCGGGAAACCGCCAGGTCGAGCGTCATATTTACGAGCTCGAACCGACGGACGTCGGACCCGCGCATGTAGACCCGATCGTCGTGGCATTTGTCGACAAACGGCCTCGGGGAGATGGCAAGCGTCATCAGCTGGAAACCGAGGCATTGACCATCGACATCTTGTCGATGGTCGCCGAAGACGCTCCTCAGCTCGCGGATCTGAAAAGTTTTCAGGCGCCCCTTGAAGTCGAAGGGGAGGGGCGGTCCGTATGGCCCGCGGCACTGGCCCTTGCAGGCGGGGCCGTTCTCGCTGCGGCCGCATGGTGGTGGACGCAACGCCGACGTG
>JBFWYF010000752.1:0-4193 GCA_050186685.1 Pirellulaceae bacterium | reverse complement strand
GCACGCCAGCCACGGTCACCTGGTGCTCCTGCATGGCCTCGAGCAGCGCGGCCTGGGTCTTCGGCGGCGTCCGGTTGATTTCGTCCGCCAGGATCACATTCGCGAAGATGGGGCCGGGCACGAACTGCATCCGCCGCTGACCGCCGCCCGAATCCTGCAGGATCTCCGTACCCGTGATGTCCGCCGGCATCAGGTCCGGCGTGAACTGGATGCGCTGAAACCGCAAGTGAAACATCTCGGATAGCGATCGCACAAGCAGTGTCTTCGCCAACCCGGGTGCGCCGGTAATCAGACAATGCCCGCCTGCGAACAGGCACAGCAACAGTTCCTCGATTACCTCCCGCTGGCCAACGATCGCCTTGCTCAGCTCCTGGTGGATCCGGTCGCGGCTCGTGCGAATCTGCTCGACGGTCTGGCGTTCCAATTCATAGGCATCCGGGGGAGTGTCGCTCATCGGTGGGTTCAGCATCCTGGGTAATTCAATGGGTCATGGCATACACGATGATATTGATCCCGAGCGGATAGGATCGCTTCTCGGAAAACTCGCGGAAATACTCCGGGTCCTCGCCCTCGCGCTCCCAACCGTCGCCCAGATCCGTATTGTGGCAGATGATCATCATCATCCGCCCCTTGTCATCGAACACGCCCTTGTAATAGGCCTCGGGGGCATCCGACCGTTCCGTCGCGTAGCCACTGGCCCACGCATGAATGCTGGGGATCTGAGGTTTCTCGGGCAGGTCGTACACGCAGTGGAATACTTCGTGCTCGAGGGGCAACTCCTGCGGCTCACGGTCCGGGAACACACGCTTGACCTGATCGTACAGATTCATCCACTCGTATTCGCCCCAAAAGTCGTCCACCATCATAAAGCCGCCATTGAGCAGATAGCGCCGCAGAGCAACGACCTCTTCGTCGGACAAATACATGTCACCCGGCTCGATCAGGTAGACAAACGGATAGTCGAACAGCTCTTCGTCCGTCAGGCGGACGATCTTCGGGTGTGGATCGACTTTCAGCGCCGTCAGCTGCTGGAGGCGAAACGAAAAATTCAAATCGCTATCCGGATAGTCGGTCGTCCACCCACCGCCACGCCGGCGCATGCCCCCTTCGTCGTATTCGACGCGCACAAACGTGAACAGGTCGTTCTTGAACTCCGGCACGACCTCCCATTCCGGTACGCCGTTCCGGTCAATCGTCGCCCCCGTTCGATCGATGTTACGCCAGGACCGACGCCATTGGGCCATCCCCACGGCAGCTCCCATCAGCGGTATGCCGACCGCCAGCGCGACCACTACCCGCCATCGTCGCTGCATGCACGCTTCCTTTTTCTCAGAAGAGACGCAGACTCGCTCCACCACCCGCGATCTTTTTTTTCTCCAGACATCCGAAATGGAAGCCGTGCTCGCCAGCTCCCGTTGCCGAACAAATAGGCAACCCGCGCAGTGACCGGGCAACCCATTGAACCCCGCGTCGGTGCCGAGGTTCCTCGGCGACCTTGCGCGGCGATTTACTTTCCTTTCCTGACTGCCGGCTTCGCTTGGCTGCCCGCAGCTTTCGAATCCGGCTCTGGCCTCGTTGTCTGGGCGTTTCGCGGCTCCGGTATCGCCGGTTCGCCGCCGGGTTTCAACTCCACGGCCGGACTCGCCTGGGAAGGCGGGGTGGAAACCTGCGACTGGGCGGCCACGATCTCACGAAACGTGTCATACGCTTCCCGGAACCGCGGCGCGTCCTCCAGCGCTTGCAGGATGTGCCGTTTGGCCGCGGGGAGGTCTCCCTGCTTCCGCAACAATCGGGCCAGACGGAAATGCAGGCCGACTTCGTCGAGCGGTGCCATGCGCAGGTTCGTTCTCAAGGCCGAAATGGCCAAGACATCGTCGCCCGTGGCCTCGGCCGCCTGAGCCAGCGCTCGGTGCGGCGCCGGCAGCAGCGGGTTGCTGGCCAGCAACCGGTTCGCCGCCCGCTGGACTCCCTGCCAGTCCTCGCGGGCCGCGTACAGCTCGACAAGGCGTACATAGGCCGGCACCGCATCGCTGCTAAGTTTCGCCCAGCGTTCCAGCACCGCGAGCTCCTCGTCGGTTTCCTTCAGGTTGCGATAGACTTCGGCCAGATGTTCCAATGCTGATTCGTCCGACGGAAGCAGTTCGACTTTTCGCTTCAGGACGGTCTCGGCCGCACGCCAGTCGGCCGCGCGCAGCAGAGCCGCGGCTTGTTGTTCCAGGGCGATGACGTTGGCGGGGTGCTCCCGCAGCCATTCGGCCCGCTCTGCGAGGCTGGCGTCCGGATCCAGATCCGGCTTCGACCAGTCCGCCTGCGGTCCGAACCGGCGGGCGATCCCCCGGGCGTATTCCGCAAATTCCTCGTCGAGGGCCGCTAACGAACCCGTATAACGCTGCAGCGACTCGTTGATCGGCATGCCCGCTCCCAGATCGACCAGGATCCGCTGCAGCGTTTCGGCGCCGTACTTCTCGACGAGGTACTCGACGACCAGCGACGATTCGTAGTAAGCAAACTGCAGGTGCATCGGGGAGGGTGCGTGCAGGAACGCGCCACTTAATTGGCTGACAGGGGTCAGATCCGTACCCAGGATCATCGTGCGGTAGGCCGGCGTCATAGCCTCGCCCCAGCTGGGATCGGCTTGGCGCTCTTCGTAGACCGAGATGCCTTCGCTCAGCCAGCGCGGCATCTTGTTCTGGGTCTTGTTCAATGTCACCACGTGACAGAATTCGTGCCACAGCAGGGACTCCCAGCTAACCGGATGTTCGCCGCGCGACGCCGGGCTGTTGGCTGTGATCACATCGCCAAAGCAGACGCCGAGAAACCCGTCGCCTCCCGGCAAACCGAAGGTGCGTATGGCGAAATCCTGCTGCTCAGGGAAAATCTCGACGAGCGTGGGGCGGGGCAACTCCACATCGTATTTCGGCAGCAGCGTCTGGCGTGCCCGCCGCAGCAACTGGAGCACGCGTTCCCCGTAGATATCCGCCTCCCGCGGGTCCATCAGCACCACGAACCCTTCCGTACTCAAGGTACGGAACTTGCTCAGGTGATCGCGGAGCGTTGTCAGGTTGTGCGCGACGACATTGTAGGCATCGGCGTCGAACACCTCCTGGGCGAGCCGCCAGCCTTCGACTTCGTCGCCGAGTCGCAACAGATCCTCGCTGAGCTGGACCTTCGCGGGCAGGAAGTGGGGATCCCTGGCCAGCGCCTGCTTCTGACGGGCGGCTCCTTCGCGGAACCGGTACTTGTGCGAGAGCTTGCGCCCGATGAGATAATCGACTTCGGGACTGCTGGTCCACCATGCGAGCGCCATTGAGTGGGCCAGGTACTCGTCGCGTGCATCGCTGTGCAGGTGCGCCACGACCGCCCGATAGGCCCACGCCCTTGGCTCGAGCGGATTAACCAGCAGCACCTGGCGGATCAGCTCGCGCGCTTCTTCGTACCGCTCGGCATCGATGTGCGAATCGACAGTCAAGAGCAGGCTGTCCACATGCCGCGGATTGCGCGCGAGGGCCGCCTGTAAATGTTCTGTCGCCTTCTCGTCGTCGCTGGAGGAAAACGCTTGGGCAAGACCGTAACGGATGTCGGGGTCGGTGGCATCGACCTTCAGGGCCTTGGTAAGTTCTTCGGCCGCCAGAGCATAGTCGTGCTTCTCGAGCGCCAGTTGTCCCGCCGCCAGGTACGCTTCGGCATAGTCCGGCTGCTGCTTCTTCGCCGCGTGAAACGTAGCGTCCAGCACTTGCTTGGGATCGATGCCGCGCTGCAGATAATATCGTCCTAACGTGACGCGGTTGGCCGGATCGCTGTAACGCCACGGGTTGCCGCTCACCAGCTGGTCGATCTCCTGCAGCAGCCGCTGGGCGCGGGCATCGTCGCCAGCGAAACGGCACACGGTCACTCCCCACCAACGCAGCCGGACACTGGTCGTGTACCGCTGCAGTGCGACATCCAGTGTCGCCAGGCTATCGAGATACCGGCCAGCAGCCAGCTCCGCCTGGATTTTCACCAGCCGCCAGGTCTCGCTGTATTCACCCGCCTCGATTGCCGCGTGGCAATGCTCGCGGCAGGCATCGTATTGGCCGGTATGCAGTAGTTCGATCGCGTCGGTGATCTCGGCGCCCGGCGCGGTCGTGGCGAGGGACAAGAGGGCAGCCAGGCAGAAAGCCAGCGCGGCGAACGCCGCCCGCCCCGCAGGCCTT
>JBFWYF010000751.1:0-4172 GCA_050186685.1 Pirellulaceae bacterium | reverse complement strand
TGGCGCAGAGCCTTCGGGGATGCGTGTCTGTCCGGCGTAGTATGTGAAGACCGAGCGGCCGGCCGTCGGGCTGGGGCGCAGGCTCACGTCCAGTCGTTCCACTCGCCGGTTGTCGATCGGCAGCACGTTGTATTTGGCGGCTTCGATCCAAAACAGGTCCTGAAGCTCGCGGAGTTTGGCTGGCTCCTTGTGGGCGAGGTTGACCGCCTCACTGAAATCCTCCGCGACGTGATAGAGCTCCCACTGGTAGTCATCGATATCGATGGGCTTCCACACGCTCACCCACGGGGCGACCGGGGGAGTTGTGCAAGCCACCCAGCCATCGTCATAGATGGCACGATTGGCTGCCATCTCGAAGTACTGTGTCCGATGCCGGGATGGCGCTTGGGCGTCGTTGAAGGTGTAGGCCATGCTGACGCCCTCGATCGGTTTCTGCGGCACGCCGTTAAGCACGGACGGCGATTCCACGCCCACCGCCTCGAGAATCGTCGGTGCGATATCGATCACGTGATGAAACTGAGTGCGGACGCCGCCCTTGTCTTTGATGCGCGCCGGCCAGGAAATGACCAGCCCATTGCGTGTGCCACCGAAATGCGAGGCCACCTGCTTCGTCCATTGAAACGGTGTGTTCATCGCATGCGCCCAGCCGATGGGGTAGTGGTTAAACGTCGTCGCCGAACCGAGTTCATCCATTCGCTTGAGAAGCTCGTTGAAGTCCTCCGGGATTCCGTTGAAGAACGTCATCTCGTTAAGTAGCCCATTGAATCCTCCTTCGGCGCTGGCGCCGTTATCGCCTTGGATGTAGATGACCAGTGTGTTGTCCAACTGGCCGAGATCGTCGATGGCGTCAAGGATTCGGCCCATTTGGTGGTCGGCATACGCCAGCGCTGCGGCATAGACCTCCATCATGCGGGCGTAAAGCCTCTTCTGGTCGGCGTTGAGCGAGTTCCATGCCGGAATCTCTTGGGGACGCGGAGTCAACTGCGCGTTGGCCGGAATGATCCCCATCTTCTTCTGTCGAGCGAACGTTTCCTCGCGAACCTTGTCCCAGCCCTGGTCGAACTTGCCCTTGAACTTGGCGATCCAATCCTTCGGCGCATGGTGGGGTGCGTGCGCGGTTCCCGGCGCGTAGTATTGCAGCCAGGGTTTGTTCGGAGCGACCGAGTTGAGCATGCGGATCCGAGCGATGCACTGGTCGGCCATGTCCTTTTCGAAGAAGTAATCCTTCACGTCGTGGGGTGGCTCAATGGGCTTCGTGTTCTCGTAAAGGGCCGGTTCCCACTGATTCGTATCCCCGCCGATGAAGCCGTAGAAGTACTCGAAACCCAGACCGGTGGGCCAGAGATCGAACGGTCCGGCCTGACTGCTGTGCCAGTCCGGTACATTGTGGTTCTTGCCGTACCACGCGGTGTTGTAGCCATTCTGCTTCAAGGTCTCGGCAAACGTCCCGCAGCTCTTCGGCATGATGGTGTTGTAACCCGGGAAGCCGGTGCCGAGTTCCATGATGACGCCCGAGGCGTTCGTGTGGTGGTTCCGTCCGGACAGCAGAGCGGCACGCGTCGGCGAACAGAGGGCCGTCGTGTGGAATTGCGTGTAGCGAAGGCCGTTCTTGGCTAAACGGTCGAACGTCTGCGTCGGGATCGGCCCGCCAAACGGGCTGCAGGCGGAAAAGCCCACGTCATCCGTCAAGATGACCAAGATGTTGGGAGCACCACCCGCGGGCGCCACGACTTCGCGAGGAAAATCGGGCGTCGATTCGCTGGCCTTTCGGGTGATCCGTCCCCCGAACGGCGCTTCAGGGCGCGGTAGAACGGGAGCCGGTTGAGCAGCGGGCGTCACGCGAGGCTGCTGCGCTTGAGCCGCCAGCGTCGGTACCGCAATGTGCCAAACCAGTATCAAGACCCCAAGATCTGCCATCAAAAGCCGGTGTGTCTTCATGATGTACGTCCGCTCGAATTGAGAACAAGTTGCCATGATCAGTTTCCGATGCTCAGGCTCGAGTCCTTTTGCTTCGGGGGGTACTTCTGCAGTGTTGCCATGTGCCGTCCCAGCCGTTCCGTGAAATCGTTGAACAAGTAGGTCTTCTCCTGGGATAAATTTGCCCGAGGCCCTGGGGCCTGGTCATAGCTCTCGTAAGGATCCTGTCGGACGTTGAACAGCCAGGGAATGTCGAGCTTCGTTGTCGTCCCGTAATAGCCGGTACGAGTGAAGAAATGGCCCTTCCATTGGTTCACTCGAATGGCCTGAAGACGGGATTCCGCGTAATAGATGTACTCGTCCCGGGCGGATTCCTTGGTCTTGCCGGTCCAGTATTCGCAGCGTTCTCTCCGTCATCCTCGGAATACTGCAAGCGAACCAGCAAGTAATACTCGGTGTGCTCCGTTCCGAAGTGCACCAGCAGCGGTGCTTCTTCCTGCGTGAGGTTGTACAAGCCGGTTTCGGCGACGACCGTTTCGCTCTCGCCCAGGCGAAACGCCACCCGCTGGGTTTCCTTGTCGACTTGACCCTGGACGGCTTGCGCCTGGTCGGTGTCGATGTTGTACAACGTGCCGCTGAGGATGCCGGCTTTGCTGACAGCCAACTGCACCACCTGGCTCGGCTCCACGTCTTTCTCGTTGGTGGAGACGACGAACGTGCCCAGCGGCAGCCACTCAGCCGTTGCCGCCTGGTCGTCGGATTCTGGCGGTGCGACCGTTGCCAAATCCATCGCAGTCGTCGCGAACTCATTCGCCGTAGCGACCTGCTCGCCACCGACATACACGGTGTTGTTCACATACGTCACGTTGCCCTCCGGACCGTAGTCGTAGTAGACCGGTTGCGCCCAGACCGTGGGCGGCGCGGACCAAGTGAACCAGGTCGTCAAGCGCGCCCATGCGGGGACGCCCCACCAGTAACGGGCCGGAAAGTTGTGGTTCCAGAAATGAAAGTGCCAGCCACCCATGGGAAACCGATGGCTTTGCCACCAAACACCGGTAAACCATGGACCCGGCCGACGAAAGGAGCCCCAACCCTGACGCACGCCGAGACCCCAGCCTGCCCAAAAGGCGAGGCGATTGGGCGGCCTGTTCCACCAACCGGCGCGACCCGGATTCACAAAGGCATTGTTCCAGCGATTGTGAACGTTCATGTTCACGCTGCGGTCGACGGTGGCCCAGCCAGGACGGTTATTGATGACCGGGTTGCGAGTCCATTGACCGCGGTCCGCCAGGTTCGGTCGATCGCCCGCGCCGGGGCGGTTCGTGATCCCTGGACGGATGCCGCTGCCCGGTCGATCTTCCGGGCCAGGGCGACTACCGACGCCCGGTCGGTCCCCGACGCCCGGTCGGTCGGCGAGACCGGGTAAGCTGACAGGACGTTCTCCGCTGCCGGGGCGTGCCGGCAATGTCGATGGGATGCCCCCGCCACCCGGTTGCAGTGGGCGGCTGATGCCCAAGAAGTCGCCAACGTCGCCGGGTGAGGGCCGTGCAATCCCGCCAGGTTGCGTGTTGATACCGGGGCGATTGTTGAGGTTTGGGCGGTCGCCCACACCAGGACGAGGCACTACCGTGCCCGGGCGATTCGCCACCGACGGGCGATCAGCAACTCCCGGTCGATTACCGACGCCTGGGCGATCTGGCAGCGACGGACGATTGCCAAGTCCCG
Organism: Pirellulaceae bacterium; assembly: GCA_050186685.1. GTDB lineage: Bacteria > Planctomycetota > Planctomycetia > Pirellulales > Pirellulaceae > CAZFLF01. The sequence continues at coordinate 530 of JBFWYF010000751.1, read as the reverse complement.
TACCTGTACCTGTGCCTGGAAGGCTCCCCGCTCCCGGTCGATTGCCGATACTCGGCAGACTGGTGTCGGGGCGTGCGATTGGCCGAGATGGAATCCCCGAACCACCCGTTCCGGGGCGGTTGCCTGCCAGCGGCGGTGTACTCGGCCGAGGGACGTTTGGGGAAGGAAAGGGTGCCGCCGGGCGCGTGGAAGGAGTCAACCCGCCACTCGGACGATTGGCTGGCGGTCGCGACACCTGCCCGCCGGGGTAGGGTCTGCTCGGTGAGGGACGGATATTCGGATTGTTCACGTTCGGACGGGCCCCTCCCAAATTGGGCGTGCTGGGACGAGCACCACCGGATGGGGATCCCGCTGGTGACCGCACGGCACCGCCGCTGCGTGCGCCACCGCTGATGCTGCCCCCGCCCCCGCGCGAACCCCCGCCCCGACCCGGTCCCCAACACACCTACGCCGGGATGATCGCCAGAGCGCACACAGATACCAGCACACACGTGCGGCTCATGGCTTTTTTCCTTGTGCGCCTGCCGCCC
>JBFWYF010000750.1:0-4199 GCA_050186685.1 Pirellulaceae bacterium | reverse complement strand
CCACCTCACCCTGCGCGTCAACGGCCACCTGCTCTTCCGCGACGGCAGCCCTGTCCCGTTTGACGCAGCTCTGGTCTCGGCCAGCATCCGCAATCAGCGCGAGACGCTGGTCGATTTGCAGTTGGATGAAGGCGAGGCAGCGGCCTGGTACTGGACCAGCGACCTGACCGCTGAGTACGTTCGCTTGAACTCGGAATACACCACCTGAGCACGCCACCGCGCAACAAAAAGGACCCGTAAGTTCTGGCAAACTCACGGGTCCGGATGATAACGACATCGGACCTAAGAGAAACGTCGGCGGGATTAGTCCTCGTCGCCAAAATGATCGAGTGAGTCGTCCGACATGACTCGTTCCATGACGCGGCCGTACTCGTCCAGACTACGCCGTTGGCCGAATTGATGCCAGGGGCTGACTTCTCGCAATTCCGGCATGATCTCAACCAGCTGGTCGACCATCATCTGAGCCATGCGCTGGATCGCCAGATTGGGAGCCCGCTCGTGGATGGCGGCGGCGGTCTTCATCAAGCGGATCATCCGGGCACGTTCCATTACCGGCCGAGACAGCGGCATTTCGTCGTCGACGACGAGTTCAGCCAGCGGAACGTCCAACGCTTTCTGCCACCGGCGCAGATCGCTGATTCGTAAGTCGGTGGATTCCTGCTCCTGCAGCCGCAAGGTGCGCACGTCCTTGCCGGTCTGACGCGCCGCGCTGCGTAGCGAGACACCTTCCCGGAGCCGGATTTCTCGGATGCGGTGTAAAGCAGCGCCCTGATCGGGCTGCTGGGGAGCGTTGACAATCGGTACAGTCAGGGTACCGATCGCGCCGAATTCGGCGGTTGCCATGAGTGAATCTCCTCTCGGTTCCGTACGTACGTGGTGTGCTATCTCGATTTGCTTGCCGTTCGAGACAACAGCCGTGCCCGCTGAGCATGGCAATTGGACGTACGCCGACCGGAAGGAGTTCCACTCGTTCGGAAAAAAACTTTGAAACTCACCCGACCCTCCCAGGCTGGGTGAATAACCTGCTCCGCCGCGTCAGGTGATGGAGCTCCACGAATTGGCCGACCCGAAATCAGTGAGGGGCATCGTTTCGGGGCGCAAGTAGCGGGGTCCCAGGCCGTGCTGTCTGGCCGAGCCCGCCACGGCGGAGCGCCGTGCACCCACGGCGGGTGCCCGGGCTGGACGACGCAGCATCTGCAGGCCGCTGATCTCGCCATTCCGACTGGCCGCTTCGAGGCGAAGCCCCCAGGCAGCGAGGCGTTGCACGAGGGAGCCCGCCCCCGCTTTCGCTGAGGGTGGGGCGGCCACGCGTTCGTCGGTGCGCAAGGACCACAGGCGATGAAACTGCGTGGTATCAATGGGTGCCCGTTCGTCGTGGATAAACAAGACCTCGCCGTGCGTTAACGCCAGCGCCGATTCCACCACGCCTTGGGGGCCGCGTCGCCGTTCATGTCGCGTCACGAATATCTGGGGATAAGTCCGGGCCAATTCGTGCGCAATCTCGCTGGTATGGTCGCGGGACGCCTCGTCGACAATAAGAATCTCGAAATGGGATGTGAGTTCCGGGAGAAGGTCGAGCAACGTTCCAATCTTCAGGGCCAAGGTGTCCTGTTCGTTGTGAACGGGCAGGACGACACTCAACGTGTTAGGAGCTGCCACTACGTAGACTCCGGGGAGAAGGATGGAGGGGCTATGGGTAAAGGGATCATCGGCAGTCGACTTTGCCCAAATCGAGCCGCACCGATGGACAATGCGTTCTGACTCGTGTGCCGGAAACACGGTGCCGTCACCGGGTTCGGTCGATACGTGTCGATGGGAACAGGCGCAATTTGGCAAATCAGCGGATAAAGCTCAGGGTGACGGTCTCGCGGGTTCCTACGGGATCCGGCTGGGCCCTTGCTGCCGTGCCTCGGCAAGATACCGCCAGGGAATCGATACCGATCCCCGGCGGAACAACTTGCGAGCCGCAGTCGGAATCGCGATACTGGGTCTCCCCCTCTCCACATCCGCTCCCAACTTTCCGTCAGCCTTTTTCCTCGTTGGTCCCGCCTGAGCCATGTGGTCGTCGCGACTCTTTTGGAAGCTGCTGCTGGCATTTGGGGCAGTTTACCTGGTTTTCGCCTTGCTGCATGGTCTGGTCCTGTCGAATCAGCAGCGCGAGTTGTTGCGGGGGCATGTACGGCAACGGTTGGAAGGCAATGCCGTCTTGCTGCGGAGCCTGCTGGAAGAAGAACACTTTGGCCCGGACAATTCCACCCTCGCCCGGATGATCAAGCCGCTGGAAAACCAGATCGGCACGCGGATCAACGTACTGAACTCCGAATACCAGACTGTCGCCGATTCGCACGACGACGACCCCATCTGGCTGGGGGACCAATCCACTCGGCCCGAAATCCGAGCGGCGGCGAGCCAGGGGAATGGCGAAGCGGTTCGTCGCAGCGCCACGCTGGGAAAACTGATTCAAGTATACGCCCTGCCGCTATTCCGCCGGGGCGAACCAGATGGTTTTGTTACCGTAGCGATGGAGCTGGATGCGGTAGAACGGCAGGTCGCGGCAGCGAACCAGCGGTGGTTGACGATCACGCTGCTCGTCGGAGCGCTGATGGCTCCCATCTGTTACCTGGTGGTGGGCCACGTCATCCGCCCGTTGGCGCAGTTCAACGATGCCCTGCGGGCTATCGCCGACGGAGATTACTCGCGCCGGGTTCATGTCTCGAGTAAGGACGAGTTGGGCCGGCTGGCCGCGGCCCTGAACACCATGCAGGAACAGCTCGAACGACGGGTCAGCCAGATGCAGGAAAATAGCGACCATATGGCAACCGTCTTGAGCGGCATGGTGGAAGGGGTCGTCGCCGTGGATCCTCAACAGCGGGTGATGCTGGCCAATACGGCCAGCTGTGCACTACTTGAGGTCGCATCCAAGGAAGTCGTCGGACGTCCGCTGCTCGAGGTCGTGCGCAACCGGGATGTCCAGCGCGTGGTGGTCGATGCCTTGGAGGCCGAGTCCCCGATTACTCGGGAAATCGTCCTCAGCACCGGGCCTCGGCGCGTGCTGCGGGTCCTCGGTGCCCGCCTGCCCGGCATCCCGTGTCCCGGCGCTGTGGTGGTTCTGCACGATGTCACCGAGTTGCGTCGCCTGGAAAACCTGCGCCGCGACTTTGTCGCTAACGTGTCCCACGAACTCAAAACGCCCCTGGCCGCCATCAAGGCCTATGCCGAAACCTTGCGAATGGGTGCGATTCACGATGCCGAACACAGCATGAATTTCGTGGTGCGGATCGAAGAACACGCGCATCGATTGCACCAACTAATTGTCGATCTACTGCATCTCGCGCGGGTCGAAACCGGTCGGGAGGTGTTCGACTTCGAAGAAGTCGCGGTTCAGGACGCCGTGGCCGACAGCGTGGCCCATCATGCCGACACGGCGGCTGGTGCCGGCGTCCAGCTTGCCTGGCGGGGTTCGTCCGAGGACCTGACAATCTGGGCCGATATCAGTGGCTTCCAGACCATCCTGGACAACCTGATCTCCAATGCCATTAAGTACACGCCGGCTGGAGGAAGCGTCATGATCGAATGGCGCCGAGCGGGCAAGTTCGCCGAAATCGTTGTGACGGACACGGGTATCGGCATCGCTCCTCAGGACCAACAGCGCGTGTTTGAGCGATTCTTCCGCGTGGATCGAGCCCGTTCGCGCGATCTCGGGGGCACCGGTCTCGGGCTGGCCATCGTGAAACACTTGAGCCAGTCGTTTGGTGGCGACGTCGGTTTGACGAGCGAGTTAGGGCGAGGCAGCTCGTTCTTCGTCCGGCTGCCACTCTCTCCCGCCGCCTCGGGCTAAACAACGCGGTACGAGCTAGACGTGCCTGCCCAGACGTTCGGCCAGTCGCCGTAACGACCTGCTGGAGTCGGTGGTAGCCAGGTGTACCTGGATGAGACTGAACTGGCTGGTCTCCTCCCACGCCTGTCGCAGCGCCCGATCGAACTCGCCCTCCGTGTGGACATCGTATCCCACGCCGCCCCCTAAGAGCTCGGGTAGCCGCGAGTAGTGCCAGGGGTGGATCTCGTTATACTCCCAGTCGCCCTCGTGCAGGAATCGCTCGGTACCGTATCCGTGATTGTCCAGCACGATCACGATCGGGGCGAAGCCATGACGTACGATCGTGGATAGTTCCATTCCGGTCATCTGGAAGGCGCCGTCA
>JBFWYF010000749.1:0-4201 GCA_050186685.1 Pirellulaceae bacterium | reverse complement strand
CAAGTTATGCGTATGACTGATGTGAAGTGGGCGCGAGAGATTGTCGCGCGCCACACAGCAGAATCGGCGACGTGAAATAACAAACCAGTGTACGCGACCGGCGGAAAGCGTCCTATTTGAATGCAACCAATCTCCCGCCGCCGCGTGACTGGCCGCGTTCGCCTCCGGGACGAATGTCTCACGCGGAGTCGCAGAGGCAGGGAGAGGTGTGGGAACCTGCAACACGAGAAGGCGCTGGCATGAATTACCACGAAGAGCACGAAGGATCGAAGGGAACAGGTTTGTCACGGGGTTCCATCCGACGTGCCCGTATCGCCTCACGAACGAAACGGTGTGGTGGAAGCGGTTGGGCCGGACAGGAACGGGTTGGTTTTCCCGACGGGCCAGGAGACACCGTTATCTGCTCAATTACTGGTTCGATTGACAGGAGCGTTAGATGAAGCTGCTTAGTGCCATCGCGGATAAGTGGGATGCGCAGCACGCCATCTCCGAGAAAGAACTCGAGAGGTTGGTGGAGGAGCATCCCAATTACTTCGCCGTCGTGGTTGCCACCGCTGTCTCCACCTCGATGCAGTTGGGCGCCGGTTTGGTTGACGTGCTGCGGCTCGGCGAGGGGGTTAAGGATGGGACACTGTCCGGAGTGGGGAAGGACGCTTTGCGGCTGCTCCAGGTCGCCGGGCCGGTTGCAAAGGTCGGCCGGTTCGCACTCGCCCGGGTGTTCCCGGATCCGAAGGGCGGGGTGTGCGCCTGGGTGGCCGCCGCCAAGGCCCTGCGGCAAACCGGCACCAAGCACTTTGCTACCCTTGAGGACATAGCCACGGCCGCCGGGACCACGGTCTCCCGGCTCGGCGGCGTCAGTTCCATTGCCAATGTGGTGCCTGCCCTGCTGAACTTGGGTGCGAAGGTCCGCGGGTTGGGGACAGCCTCCTCCATTCAACAAGTGGGGCAAGCGGCCCTCAAGGGCAACGGGGTGGTCCTTTTCGGCGTGAAGTGGGTGATGCAGGGAAAAAATGTCGGCCACGTCCTGTACGCATACAAGGACACGACCGGCGTGGTGCGGATCGTAGACCGCTCAGGAAAGATCGTCAAGTCGCTAGCCGAACTGGAGAAGGTCGGCTACCCCGGGATCGGGTCGGCGACCGTTTTCGGGGAGATGGCGTTAATCGAGAACGCCATCATAGCAAAACTGGGGAGCGGGCTGGCCACACTGGCGCTGGAGGTGAACGGCGTCCTTCTGGGCGACCCGAAGGCTAGCCCCAGTGGGACTAAGTCGGCCGCGGCGCGGAGTCCAGGAAGCCGGAACAGCTACACAGTAGTCGCTGGCGACACCCTCTCGGCGATCGCCGCGCGGGTGTACGGGAGCAGCGCCGAGTGGCGGCGGATCTACGATGCGAACCGAGCCGTGATCGGCAATAACCCAAACCTGATCCGCCCCGGACAGACACTTGTCCTGCCGAAGTAGCATAGCCCCACTCGCATGCTTGCGCGGGCGACCCGGTTCAGGTTCGGTGACAGGCCCTTCGCCAAACTGCTGGATCGATTTGCTGGATGCCGGATGCCGAACTATGAAGGGTTGGATTGTGCGGCGGAAAGGCGAGGGGACGTGAGCCCGGCGAGCTGCAAGTCCGAGAGCATCTTCTCGGCGAGCGGCGAGAGGGGCAGGCCTTTACGTAGAGCGGGTTGCGACGTGGGGCGAGCGGGACGTGGGGACGTGGGATTGCGACGAGCCATGACGGGACACTCCCGATCGAGAGCCCGCGGGCCGAGCGAACCGAAGTGGCTCGCGTTCACCGGCCGCGGTCAAGATCGTTTGTGCTTCGTGCTCGTCATCAATGCAAAATTGCCCCCGCCTGGCATCCTCGCCTACAATCCCTCCCGCCGCGCAGCGGCTTACTTGAACAGCGCGTTGCAGTGGAGCCGCCGCCGTTGATGTTTTATCGTTTATCGGGAGGCGGCGGCCCACTGAACGCGAACGTTCGTCCGCTCAAGGTACTTCTCGGAGCAACAGCATTGCCTTACGTCATGGTTGACATCGAATCTGATGGTCCAATTCCGGGCGACTACTCGATGATCTGCTTCGGCGCGGTCATTGTGGAACCAGAATTGAATCGCACATTCTACGCAAGACTCAGGCCGATATCGGATCGTTTCATACCCGACGCGCTTGCGGTCAGCGGTTTCACGCGCGACGACTGTCTTGGTTTCGATGATCCGAATGATGTGATGGGAAGATTTCAAGCATGGCTTGCGTCCAACTGCAAGGGACGCATGATGTTCATCTCTGACAACAACGGATTCGATTGGCAATTCATAAACTGGTACTTTCACCACTTCGTCGGAAATAACCCGTTCGGATTTAGCTCGGCGAATCTCGGCTCGCTCTACAAAGGGATGCAACGCGACACTTTTGTGAACTTCAAGCATCTCCGAAAGACAAAGCATACGCATGATCCCGTCGATGATGCTCGCGGCAACGCGGAGGCACTATTGCAAATGAAAGAGATGGGGCTGAAAATCAATTTCTCGTGACGCAGACGCGGACGAACAAGGCCGTGAACCGGCGCGGCGGAGTCGCGCGGGTTTGGAATGCACAATCTTTCGTCGCCGCCCGGTTACGACAGACGTGCGCCCCCCGAAAGGCTTGTCTCGTGTGGTGACGCAGAGGCACGGAGAGGCGTGGGAACCTGCAACACGTGAGGGCGCTGGAGGGAATCACCACGAAGGACACGAAGAGCACGAAGGATCGAAGGGAACGGTTTTGTCTCTGGGATCCATCGGACGTACCCGTATACCCTCACGAATGAAACGGTGTCGTCGATGCGATTGGGGTGGGCATCTCGTTCGAACTGCGTCATCCGCGGGCTGGGAAAAGCGACGGCATGCAACCTCCATGGCCCCGGACGAATCGACTTTGTGCCGTTCGTGTCCTTCATGGTGCATTTCAGCGTGGAGGTAGCAGACGGACCAAGTTTGCCCACCCCCGGGAGGGACTGGGATACAAGATGGCATCCGACGGTGGTCAAAGCCTAGCTGGCTCCCTCCGGCTCGGCGCCTCGTCGTGAGACCCATCCGCGGGCGAACCCGCCGTTCCACACGGAGCCGCGCGGTGCCGGAAGGACAGCAACGTTCGCCTAGGCCCGGTCAGCGCCAGCGTTCGGCGGACACGAGGGGATGGGAGGAGGAACCACGAAGGACACGAAGAACACGAAGGGGACGGCAAGTTGAAATTCGGTTGCACGTCGCAACGAGCGAATGGTTTTGTGTCCGAGTTCCACCGGGAGATCGTTCGTGGTTGCCTCGGGCGTACGGACGAGCAACGTCACCGTCCATTGCTTCCTATGTGCTCGTCGCGTGCTTCATGGTCTAACCCGCAGCGGAGTGGTCGACCGTCGAACGAACGGCTGAACCGGAGCCGTCCACGCTGTAACGAATTCCGTCAACAACCACGAGTTCAACCCAACTTTCGGCCCGGTTACCCGGGGCGTTATGCGGCTCCTTCGGACTCGTCTGCATGTCGAACATCGAACGCACAAAAATGATGCCTGCCGCGATACCTGTCCTGGTGCTTCTGATTGGCATGAGCGGGCCGGCAGCGTGTGCTGGTGAAACCGGGGTGCAATCCGGGTGCGAGGAGCACCGCGTCGAGTTCCACAACGGCGACGTGAAGCTCGCCGGAAGTCTGCTTTTGCCAAGGAGCGAGAAACCGCTTCCAGCCGTAATCTTTGTTCATGGCGCCGGCCCACAGACTCGCGAGCAGTATCGCAAGCAGGGTGAATATTTCGCGAGCCAGGGTATTGCTGCGCTGATCTACGACAAGCGCGGAACGGGCCAGTCCGGCGGTGCCTACGAGAGTCGTAAACCCTACGAAAATCTGGTCAATGACGCGCTGGCTGGTGTCGCCCTACTAAAGCAGCGCCGCGAGATCGCACCATCGCAGATTGGCATGTGGGGGCTCAGTCAAGGTGGCTCCATCTGCGCCGCTGCAGCATCCCGATCGAAAGACGTTCAATTCATCATTGCTGTGGGGTCTGAGGTGACTGACGGCATGCTGTTCTACTATCGTGACAACCTGTTCCGCAGATATGGACTGTCGGCCACATTACGTGACGTGGCTGAGAAAGCACAGCTCGGCGCAGATTCTCTGTTCTTCAATTTGCGAGACGAATCCCTTCTTTCGACATTTGCCCCGCGAAACTATCTT
>JBFWYF010000748.1:0-4202 GCA_050186685.1 Pirellulaceae bacterium | reverse complement strand
CCCGCCTTGCTCGGGAGCCTGACGTACGACATGGTGGTCAGCGGCCGTCCATGGCTGCTCACGCGCCTGGTCGGGTGGGGTTGTGCCGTGATGGCGCTGGCTTATGGCCTGTCCTGCCTGAACCTGATCACGTCGCCGAATTCGGTGCCGAGCGGTTCGGGGTGGCAAGCGTACTTGGTGGAGCCGCCATTTGTGCCGCCGACGCGACCGGTCAACATCTGGACGATGAGCCAGCGGGCGGGCGCCATTTCGTACGTGGCCTTTGGCGGCGGGTTGTCGATGGTCGTGTACGCTTTGTTTATCCTGGCCTGCGACCGAGGAACGTGGCAGCTGGGAATCTTCCGGACGCTCGGCACCAACGCCCTGGCGGGGTACATTATCCACGACTTGGTGAACGCCGCCGTGAAGCCGTTTGTCCCCAAGGACAGCCCATTGTGGTATGTCTTTACGGGGTATGCGGTTTCCCTGGCCATCTGCTACCTCTTCCTCCGACATCTGGAAAAACACCGCCTGTACTTGCGGTTGTAGCGATGGGCTTGTCGGCGAAGTCGGGTTGCAAGGACCGCCACAACCAGCGAAACTTGCGAGTCCCCACGTCGTTCATTCACAGGAATTGGTGGTATGCCGGCTCCCGAAGACTTACAGGGCCCCCAAGATTTGCTGGGCGAGGTTCGCGAGTTTTGCAATCCCACAACGGGCGAGGTGTTGCAGCGCATTCCGGACGACACCATGCAGCGGCTGCGGGCGGCGAAGCTGGCGCGCGGCGTGCCACGCTGCAAGAGTGATAACACCCACACGAATGCGACGTGGTACGTGTTCCTGACCGACGACATTCGCCAGCGCGTGCTGGCCGAGATCCGGGCAGCCAATCACAAGCGGGCCCGCCACAAGAAGGCGCGGGCCGCCGAGTCGCGGTCAGCGCCAGCCGCCCCGGCTCCGGCACCCCCGCCGCCGAAGCGGGGGCTTGCCAAGTTCCGTAGCGCCAAGCGCCAACCGCCGAAGTAGACGGCCAGCTTTACGCCGGCGGATGCCAGCCAGCGTCCGCCCACAGTTCGCCGCTGACCGCCGAATTGCAGATCATGAAGCAGATCGCATCGGCGATTTCTTCCGGCCGGATGAGACGCCGCAGCTGCGTGTAGGGCAACACGTTCTTGGCGACGTATTCCTCACCCAGCGCCCGCACCATGGGCGTATCGGTGAACCCGGGATGAATGATGGCGCAGCGCACTCCGTAGAAGATCGCCTCCTTCGTCAGCGTGGCGGCCGCCCCTTCGAGCCCCGCCTTGGCAACGGCATACGAAATCTGACCCTTGTTGCCCTGAGACGACACCGATCCGAGGAATACGACCGTTCCCTGGATTTCCTCCACAGGCTCCCAGCGACCCATTCCGCGTTGATGGCGATCCTCGGCGATCCGGGCGACCATTTCCAGCGCCCAGTAGATGGGAGCCAGTAGGTTGACCTCGGTTACCTGCTGGAATTTTTCCTGGGCATAGATCACCGCCTTGCCGGTGGCCTTGTCGAGTCGGACCGCGAGGGAATCGCGCGTGATACCAGCCGCCGGCACGCAGATGCTGACGATGCCGTGCTGAGCCATGGCATTATCGAACACGCGGGCCCGGAAACTCGCATCGGTCGTGTCTCCGATCAACCCCTCCGCGACGCTGCGGCCGACCTCCGCATCGATGGCTCGGGCAATCTCGTGGACGCGATCGCTGCGGTCGACGAGCAGTACGGCTTTCGCGCCCCGCAGAGCCAGTTGCCGGCCCACGGCCTCTCCGATCCCGCTGGCGCCTCCGGTCACCACGGCTACTTTTTGTGCGATGTTCATGTTATTCCCCATCAGCGGCATGAGTACAGGCTTCGATTCGGCTCCGACGGCAGCAGGTGGGGCTGGTGCCCGCACGGGACTTGCCGCCGGTGCAGGTTTGGGTTCGGGAGCCACCGCCTTGCGCGGGATGGTCGCTTCCGCCGTGGCTTTCCCCTCGGCGAGTTTCGCGCCACCCGTGGCCGGCGAGCCAAACATCGACCCCATCGCGTTCTGAACGGCTTGAAACTGAGCGTGGACGACATCTTGCTGCGTCCGCATCAGATCGGCCACCGCCGTCGACCACTGCCGCTGCATCTGCTGCACGGGCTCACTCCACTGCTTCGCCAGCGAAGTCTCGGCCCATGCCTCGCCACCCACGTACTTGCGGAGCAAATTCTGTTGGGCCCGCCAGTTGGCCTCCGTCACATGGCACATCTTCTGAAAGAACGTCTCCCACGCATCGAGACTGGTTTTCGTGAACATGGCTGCCAACTCCTCACAAAAGCGATCATCTGGAAAGTGCAACCTGTTTCAATTGTCGTGCGAGCTCGTAGCCAAGTCAATCGGATAATGCTGCAAGTGCGAAATTTTAGCAAGATGTGGGATAACTTCTGGTTAAGAGCATTCCTTAGGTCAATATTCAGCTTTAACCATGCAAATGTGTCATGTGCATGACGCACTTGCACAGGCGTCATCCGACGTCGCGAACGAGAAACGCCGGTCAGCACGTCAATTCCTGGCAGGGGGAGCGGGTGGAGGAATGGCCGGGGGAGAGGCCGGGAAAGGCGCCGAGCCTGGGAGGCGGTGGCGAGCGGGGAAGTGGCGGGTAAGGGGGCGGAACCGGTCGGTTTTCCGCAGTTGACCATCCCAGAGGACAGCTATAAGCTACCGCAGCGTGGCATGTTACGTACTTTCATGGACCGGCGACGCACGTCGCGGATCGCGTTATGGACATCCTCGAGAGGATTTGGGAACTGCTGGGAGTCATTTTCGGGGGGATCCTGCGCGGATTCGAGCGCTCGATCACTCGATTGTTTGGCTCGTCCAATGCCCGGTACATCCGTCGGCTGCAGACCAAGGTCGACGCCATCAATAGTCTGGAGCCACGTTTCCAGGCGATGTCCAACGAGGAGTTGGCGGAGCAGACGGTGAAGTTCCGTCAGCGACTGGCTGCCGGCGAGACGCTGGATGACATCCTGGTGGAAGCGTTTGCAGCGACGCGCGAGGCGGGGCGCCGGTATTTGGGGATGCGTCATTACGACGTGCAGATGATTGGCGGGATGGTGCTGCACAGCGGTTCGATTGCGGAGATGATCACGGGGGAAGGAAAAACGCTCGTCGCCACGCTGCCCGCCTACTTGAACGCGCTGGAGGGAAAGGGCGTCCACGTCGTGACGGTGAACGACTATCTGGCTCGCCGCGATATGGAGTGGATGGCGCCGCTGTATATGGGCTTAGGGCTGACGGTGGGCGCGATCCAGAGCGACATGGAGGTGTTGGACCGGCAGGCGGCCTACGCATGCGATATCACGTACGGAACCAACAACGAGTTCGGATTCGACTATTTGCGCGACAACATGCGGCCGGCGGCGCGAGGAGACGACCGGTTTCCGAAACGCCAGCAGCAGTCGCAGGGGCGGTTGCACTTCGCGATTATCGACGAAGTCGACAACATTTTGATCGACGAGGCGCGGACTCCGTTGATCATTTCCGGTCCGGCATTCCAGGACGTTCGCAAGTATGCCGAGGCAGATCGCATCGCGCGGCAGCTCGAGCGCGACTTGCATTTCGTGGTCAATGAAAAGGACCATTCGGCGAACTTGACGGACGAGGGAGTGCGGCAGGCGGAGCGACTCGCCGGGGTCGAGAGCTTCTACACCGCGGGGAACATGGAGTGGCCGCACCTGATCGATAACGCCTTGAAGGCTCATTATCTGTATCGGCGGGACGTGAACTACGTGGTCAAGGAAGGTCGGGTGGTGATCGTCGACGAGTTCACCGGGCGTTTGATGGAAGGACGCCAGTGGAGCGATGGGCTGCACCAGTCGGTCGAGGCGAAGGAAGGGGTCAAGATCAAGGAAGAGACCCAGACGCTGGCCACCATCACCCTGCAGAACTTCTTTAAGCTGTACCGGAAGATCTGCGGCATGACCGGAACGGCCATGACCGAGGCCAACGAGTTCTGGAAAATCTACAAGCTGGACGTGATCGCGATTCCACCGAATCGCCCACTGCAGCGCATCGAGCACCCGGACGTCATCTACCGGAACGAGCGAGAGAAGTTCATCGCCCTGGCCGACGAAATCGAGCGGCTCAACCGCTGGGATGTGCTGGTCGTGGACGCGGACGACGAGCGGGTGGGCACGATTGTGAAGGAAGACGAAGCGTCGCT
>JBFWYF010000747.1:0-4209 GCA_050186685.1 Pirellulaceae bacterium | reverse complement strand
TGCCAGAGCACGCGGTTCGGCCCGCCGGCGGCAATCTCCTGCAGCCGGTAGGCGACGCTCCGGCGCAGGAGCGGGCTGCTCATGCCCTTGGGCGCGGGCCGTCCGAACAGTTCCTCGAACCGGGCGCCGAGCCCGGCGCGGGTGAGCGCGTCGAGCCCGGCGATGGCATCGGTGTCGCCCATGATCAGGCGACGTTGGCGAAGTAGGTGGCCACTTCATCTTTGCGCTCGCGGGTGACCTTTATGCCCCGCTTGCGCAGGCCGGTGAGAGCCGCGCGTACGCTGTGCGGCTGCCAGCCGGTGGCCTTTTCGAGTTCAGCAAGGCGCGCACCTTCCGATCGCTGGAGGAGGCTAAGGATCATCTGGACCTTGCCCCCGGTCTTTGCCTGACCATCTCTCGCATTCTTGCTCTTGGGGGCAGTCGTTTTTGACGCTTTAGTCTTTTTAGACTTTCCGGTCGAGGTGCTCACGTGTGCAGCAGTGCGCCTCATCGGTGTGGCGCCCGCATCGCCATCGAGGGCGGCAAGGCCGGCCTCGCTGATGGTGAGCATGACCGCATGACCGTCATCGTCCTGGCGCCAGGAATCCATGCCCGGCGCCGCACGGCTTTCTGCCACCAGGCCTCTGGCGACGAGCGCCTTGAGCACGCTGGTGGCGGTGCCCTTGTTGACCTTGAGGGATTTCGGCAGGGGCAGAACGGCACGGGATTCACGCCCCGCGGCGGCATTGAGGATGACGAGCTGGGTGTCGGTGAGTTTCGGCATGGGGACCTCCTGGTGTCGGGCACCGCGAGGATCGCGGCGCTTGCACCATCCGAAGCCCCGCCGGCGATGTGCTGGTCGAGGCTGGGGCCGAGGTCCTTATTGGCCGTCCCGTCCCCAATGCATGCTTCCGTGCGGCGGGAAGTCCAGCGCATTCAACGCCGGTTCGTTGGCTTTCGGGGGCGGATTCGCTTGTTACCGGCGACGACTAAAACCGCACCGGCGAGCGCAACCAATGCGTCAACATCGGCCAGCAGCTGCTCCGCGCGGGCGCGGCAGGCGGTTGCGGTGAGGCGTGGATGCTGTCCGGCTGAAGCAGTATCGACGGCGTCCTCGAGGATCGCGGTTGCGGTTGCGAACAGGTGGTTTGCCAGTGCACGCGTAGCAGCATCCCACGGTCGCTTCGTCTTCATGACGCCAGTGACGCTTTGTGGTGCCGGGAAGTCGAGTGGAATTCCAATCCATAAGAAGCGGCCGGCACAAGGTGCCGGCCGCGATGCATTCAACATTTGGTTTGGTCTCAGGTGCCATCTCCGATCTTTTTCCCGGGGACCACCCGTACCCGTACCCGTGCCCGTACTTTGGGACCCTGCGGCGCGGGTTTGTCGGCCTCTTTCTCAGCGGGGGCGTCGGCAGGTTTCCCAAGCGGTGGGAGCCCGAAATATTTCCTCAACGCCTCGTGCTCTGCGACGGCTCTGCGCGACCATTTTTCTTCGTCCTCCTCTACTTCGTGAACAACAAGCACGCCATGAGTGCCTTCAGGTGGGCCGGGATCGAAGAAGCCATACGCCTTGAGCAGGCTCAGCAAGTCTCGGCGGGCTCCGGCCTTGCCCTTTGCAGCGTCTGTGAGCAAGGAATGGAAAAATAATTCTACCATAGCCATTGGCGTCTCCTTGCCGTTGACCATAGGTCGTACCCTCTTGTTAAGCAGTTTCGTGAGAATAGTCTTCCCGTCCTTGCACCCTTTCGGTCGTCCAAGTAGGTTCCTAGACTGATTCGGAAACTGCGTTTTCGTTGGGGGCTTGCAGTATCCGACGGGATACGTGTGGCCGACAGGCGGACACTTCTTCTTGCGCTGGGCCATCAGGCGGCCTCCGATTTCTTGCGGCGTGTGGCCGCTACCTCGTCGAAGGTCTGACCGGTTTCGGCGAGCGTCACCGTCTTGTCGGTATGCTTCTGGAAGCGCCGGATGGCGACGTCGACGTAGACCGGGTCCAGTTCGATGGCGGCGGCACGGCGTCCCGTTCTTTCGGCCGCTATGATGGTTGTGCCCGATCCCGCGAAGGGATCGAGCACAAGCCCTCGTCGTGTCGACACGTCAAGGATTGCATCGGCGACCAGAGCGACGGGTTTCACCGTCGGATGCATGGCAAGTTGCTCGTCGCGATGCTTGCCGAAACTGTTCATGCCCGGGTAATGCCACACATTCGTGCGGTACCGGCCATACTTGCCCAGAGCGACATTGTTGATGTGTCGGGTTTTCCCGTTCTTGAACACGAAGACGAGCTCGTGCATCGAACGGTAGAGCGAGCCCATACCTCCATTCGTTTTGGTCCACACGGCGAGGTTCAGAGGTGCCCCATACACGGGGCGCGTAGCTTCAAGCAGCTCGCTGGTGTGCCGGAAGTCCATGAAGATGAAGTGAATCGACCCGTTTACGCTGTGGCTTGTGAGCAACGCAGTCGTCACGTTCAGGAACTCCGTGAACGCTTTCGGCTTCATCTCACCGCTTCCCATCAGGAAGTCGGGGTGCTTGGTCTTTCCCTGTCCGGAGACGTGTCCGGGGACGTGCACGTTGTAGGGCGGATCCGTGATCACCATCTGCGCCTTTTTCGTACCTAGGACGGCCTTGTAAGCGGCGGGGTCTCTCGCGTCGCCGCAGCAAAGGCAATGATCTCCGAGGTGCCAGAGATCCCCGACCCGGCTCACGGCCGGGCGGGCTTCGTCCGGCTCCGGAATCTCGTCGGCCTCGTCCGCTTCCGTCTCTTCATCTCCCAGGCGGAGAATGTTGTCGATCTCGGCGGGTTCGAAGCCCGTGAGATCGAGGTTGTAATCAAGTTCGATCAGGCCCTGCAGTTCGACCGCCAGCCTGGGAGTGTCCCATTCGGCGAGTTCGGCAATGCGGTTGTCGAAGATCCGGTATTTCCGGATTTGCTCCGGTGTAAGGTCGTCGCAGCGCACCACCGGCACTGTCTCATACCCCAGGTACTTTGCAGCTTCGAGAAGCCCATGACCGACGACCAGAACGCCATCTCGGTCGACTACGAGTGGCCTCCGGAAGCCGATCTCCCGGAGACTGTCGGCCAGCAACTTGATCTGTCTTTTGGAATGCTTCCTCGGATTATTGGCGTAGGGCTTGATTTCCGATATCGGCATTAGTTCGTCCCTGAGCACATGCTCGGGCGAATTACGATGTGTCAACTTCCTGACTCTCATTAGAGATTCCTCTCTTCGAGTGAGTGCGTTGTGCGCGCCGCGCCACCCTGTTCCGCGAACAGAGAGGCGCCGACTGCGCGGCGAAAAGAGGTGTGGAAGACCTGATGGTGAGCCCTCGGCTCAGCCAATCACCGGGAGGGGGAAGTCGAACGGCGATAACGATGCTCATTGCCGGCGGCCCCGTTTGTCGGTGCTGCCAGAACAAAAAAGGTCCGGCAGCTCAGGTTTCTACACCTGATGCTGCGGACCTCGTCCGCGAGTTTCCGTTCTCTATGTCACCGACATCCCGCCCTCGGCAGGCATTCGGTTCGCAGCACCGCTGCTTACCGAAGAAAGAACGTCAAACCACAAGCATCGTATTTCTGGAGTGGGGTGCGGTCCTCGACCGCGGAACATTTTTACCTGCCTCGCAGGCTCCAGCGTTCCATTCGCCATGGAGTCACCGACACCGATGCGCGAACAATTACGTCTATAAATTTGGCAAACAAAAAAATCAACATGTTTTTTGTTCGCCATTGTTGCCGCGCCTTCCACATCAAGGAACGACTCTTTGATACATAGACACTACCGATGTGAGGCAAATGACCAACGACGAACTCTAACCTCGCAGCAACCTGTCCGGTGACGTTTCCAGTGCCGCGGCGATCTTGGCGAGAATTACAATCGTCGGATTTCGGATCCCGCGTTCAACGCCACTGACGTAAGTCCGATGCAAGCCGCATGCGAACGCCAGGTCCTCCTGCGACCATCCGCGATTCTTGCGGAGCCGCTGCACGTTGAGTCCCACCTGACGCCGGATATCCATGCGACATCGGGGCGGGAATGACGCTTTTCAGTCTACAGACTATAAGTCTCATTTTGCTGGACTTGCCCCCTCCCGGAAGCCACCATTTGGACGATTGGAGCCCGGAAAACGGCGCTTCCATGGGAAGGAGCGAAGATCAATGGCGCGGCGAAGCCCGCTATCGCCCCCGGCGGCACCCAAGCGCGCGGTCGATCGTGAGCACTATGAG
>JBFWYF010000746.1:0-4212 GCA_050186685.1 Pirellulaceae bacterium | reverse complement strand
GCGGGATGGGGTGATCCGCCCGAAGCGAACCCGCTGGCGGGGCGGCCGATGGAGATTCTGCTGGTCGAGGACGGGCTCATGGATGCGCGCGTCACGATTCAAGCACTGCAGGGGGGCAAAGTCCAGCATCGGATGACCTTGATTCGCGACGGCGAAGAGGCCATGCAGTTCCTCCGACAAGATGGGCGCTTTGTGCACGCGCCGCGTCCGGACTTGATCTTGCTCGACTTGATGCTGCCCAAGAAATCCGGGTTGGACCTGCTCTCGGAACTGCGTGCCGTCGACGGCCTGCGCGACATTCCGGTGGTTGTGCTGACGGCCTCGGACGATCAGGAAGACGAATCTCGCTGTGCGCTGCTCCAGGTGAACAGCTACATCCAGAAACCTGTCAACCTCGACAAGTTCCTGGCGGTCGTCAAGGAGCTCAAACGCTGCTGGCGCGACGACGTGTTGTTACCTGCGGTCGAATAGCCGCCGTCTCGGAGCGGAAGTCTTGCGCCGCCGCTGCCGCGTCGTCTAGCGACTTCCGCTACAGACGTGTCGTCTTGCGACGTCCGTTACTTGCGCGGACCGCCTAGCCTTTGACGACGCCGATCGGACGCATGCGAGCTACCTTGGCCGCCAGGCCGGCGCGGTGGACGACGTCGACGACCAGGTTCACGTCCTTGTACGCATCCGGTTGCTCCTCGGCCAAGCCTTTCCAGCTGTGAGCGCGGGCAATGATGCCTCGTTCCTGCAATTCCCGATCAATGCGGCGCCCTTGCGCATGCTTGACCGCCGCCGTGCGACTCATCAACCGCCCGGCACCGTGGCAGGCCGTGCCAAAGGTCTGTTGCATGCTGCCGGCCTGTCCGACGAGCACCCAGCTAGCCCGCCCCATGTCCCCGGGAATGATGACGGGCTGCCCGATCGCCCGATATGCCTCCGGTACTTCCGGGTGCCCCGGTGGAAACGCCCGTGTAGCGCCTTTCCGGTGCACCCAGACTCGGCGCCGCGTGCCGCCCAGATCATGTTCCTCGCATTTGGCGATATTGTGAGCCACGTCATACACCAGGTTCATTGCCAGCGATTCCCAAGTGCGGCCGAATACTTCGGCGAACGATTCGCGGGCTTGCATCATCAGCAGCTGCCGATTGCACCAGGCGAAATTGGCTGCGGCACACATCGCGCCCAGATACGCGCGGCCTTCGTTGCTCTGGATCGGCGCGCACACGAGCTGCCGGTCTGGCAACTCAATGCCGTACTTTTCCGGCACGCGACGCAGCTGCTTCAAGGCATCGTCACATACCTGGTATCCGAGGCCGCGGGAGCCGGAGTGGATCATGACGCAGACCATTCCCGGTGCGAGTCCCATCACGCGCGCCGCTGACTCGTGAAATACTTCGTCTACGACTTGGACTTCCAGAAAGTGATTGCCGGACCCCAGTGTTCCGCACTGGTCGGCCCCGCGTTCGAGCGCCCGGTCGCTGACGCCTTCCGGTTCGGCTTCCGCCAGGCAACCGCCCGCCTCCGTATGGGCTAAGTCGTCGGCCGTGGCCAGTTGTCGCTGAGCCAGGAATTCCACCCCGTGCCGCATCAGGTGCCGCAATTCACGCTTGTCGAAGCGGTACTTGCCGCCGCGTCCCACGCCGGCTGGCACGTTCTTGAACAAGGTGTCCATCAGCGTTGACAGATGCGGTTGCACCTCCTCGAACTGGAGCGACGTGCGGATCAGCCGTACTCCACAATTGATGTCGTACCCCACGCCGCCCGGCGAAATGACGCCTCCCTCGGCGGGGTCCGTGGCGCACACTCCGCCAATACAGAAGCCATAGCCCCAATGAATGTCGGGCATCGCCAGACTGGCGTACTGTATGCCGGGCAGGAATGCGACGTTGGCGACCTGCTCGGGAGCCTGGTCGGAACGGATCAACTCCATGAGCCGGTCGTCCGCATAGATCAGCCCATCGACGCGCATCCCGAGTTTGTACGACTTCGGGATTCGCCAGCAGCACTCATTGACGCGCTCCAGTGGCCCTTCGTAGCCCGACTTCATCTCCGTGTCTCCCTTTAAATGTCCAGGATCACCTCAGCCAACCACGTTCCATCCTGGCATTCGACCCGGAGCTCGTGGTACGTCACGGCCTTCACTTCGTGTTCCAGAAGATGACGCTCGTGATCCAAAGGTTCGCCGCGGCACACGGCCTCCAGGCCGTCTGGTTGCAAGGTCAATTCAAACTCGGACAACAACAGATCTTCTGTCTCGAAGACGAAAAGCAGCTCATTCAGCCAGTCGAAGAGCAGCAAATCGAATTCCGAACCTGCCAGCTGGATGCGCCGCTCCCTCAGCGGGCGTACCTGAGCCAGATCCGCTACTAGCACCGAAAAAAATGCCCTGGCTGCTTCGACAAACAACGCTTCCCGCGTCGCGGCGCGGATTCGTAGTCCGAGATCGGCGGTATGCTCGAAGATTTCGTACACCATTTTGCCTCCCTCATCGGTCCGGTCCTGCCGTCAGGCGACGCTGTCGAGCGACTCCAAGCCGCGCCGAATGCACTCCAGACACTCGTCGACGCGGTCCCGGTGCGTGCGGAAAGACAAGACACAGATCCGCAACACAACTCGTCCATTCAGGCGAGTGGACGACAACACCACCCGGCGCTGCCGGTTGACGCGATCCAGCAGTTGCTGGTTGCGCTCGTCCAGTTCCTGGTCGCTCAGCGCGGAGTGGTCATAGCGAAATGCTACGACAGAAAGGGTCGGCTCCATCACCACCTTGATCCCGGGTAGTTTCCGCAACTCGTCCGCTGCGTAGCGGGTCAGGTGGAGCTTCTCGTCCAACAGTTCACGAAACGGCGCCACACCATGCATCTTCAGCGGCAACCACAATCGTAGTCCTCGGAAGTCCCGAGACAGTTCCGGAGACAGGTCGCAAAAATCCGTGAATTCGCCACTTGCACGGGCCGTCATATATTCGCCGCGACCCGCGAAGACCTGGTGCAGGTCCGCCCGGCGTTTGGCCAGCAGGCAGCCTGTGCCGTATGGCAGAAACAGACCTTTGTGTGGGTCCAGCGTTACCGAGTCCGCGCGCTGAATGCCGCGCAACACCGCGCGCCCGTGGTCGGTCAGCAGGAAGAAGCCGCCGTAGGCGGCGTCGACATGCAGCCACATTCGCTCCCGCTCAGCGAGGTCCGCCAATTGCTCCAGATCGTCGACTGCGCCGGTGTTGGTCGACCCGCCTTGAGCGACGACGACCAGCGGTTGCAGCCCCGCGCGGCGATCCGAGGTGATGTGATGAGCCAGTGCTGGCAACTCGATGCGACCTGCCGCATCGGTGCCGATTTGCCGAACCCTTGCGTTGCGGAATCCCGCTAGCCGAGCTGCCTTTGCGACCGAGTGATGGGCCTGGTCCGATGTGTATACGACCGCCCGCTCGAAGTCCTCCGGAGCGCCCTTGTCTCGAGCTAGAACCAACGCGGACCAGTTCGCCAGCGAACCGCCGCTAGTCAGGAATCCCCCAGTGTCTCCAGAGAATCCGACGAGCGCACACAGCCAGCGAATGACCGTGGCCTCGATCTCGGCCACGACGGGGGCGACGGCCCACAGGCCGACATAGCGGTTCAGCGTCAGCGAAATCAGATCGGCCACCGCCGCGTGCGGCAGTCCACCCCCCGGAATGTAAGCCAGGTAGCCTGCGGACGTCGTGTTCAACGATACCGGGAACACGGACTCAAATAACTGAGTCAACAGTTCCTCCGCGGGTGTGCCGTGTTCCGGCAAGGGCTCCACGACCGCCCTCGCCCGGGCCGCGACGTCGTCGAGCCCGCTGGCGGGCTGCTCGGGCAGCGTGTCGAGGAAATGCGCCAGCCTGGTGGTGGCCTCGTTCACCAGACGAGTGAACGCTTCGCCGCTGAGCTCCAGCGGATACGCTCCGGATTTTCGCACGGGATTCTCCGTCTCTGGTCGCGGAAGCCACCAGTCTTCTGACGCCAATCGTAGCGAAAGTCACGAGACTTCCGACTCCCGTCTCTCGTAACGGAACTCTTCCGACGTCGCGGACGCGTCGTTTGGCGACATCAGCTGCACATCTCACGAGTTCCGCTACCAGGGTGTCTGATGTTGCAACAGTGGCCGGGTAAAGTGTTTTGATCCGCAACGCTGCATGGCCTGCTTCGGGTGCCGGGGCTTGGCCAACGCCGGGCGGCTTGCGGCTAAGTCCTCGAATTCACAGGG
>JBFWYF010000745.1:0-4213 GCA_050186685.1 Pirellulaceae bacterium | reverse complement strand
CATCTACTTCGATCGCGACATGCAGCGCCAGTTACTGGAGAATTTCGCGCGGTTCCTGGCGCCGGACGGCTACCTGATCCTGGGCCACTCGGAGAACATCACCTGGGCGAGCGACCTGTATCGACCGCTGGGCATGACCATCTACGCGCGGAGCAGCAAGGGCGTCTTGTCTGCGCCGCTCCAGACCGGCAAGACCGCCCTGTTACCGGGGTCCAGCCAGCCCGATCGCTCCACCGCCCACGCACCACAGGCCCCGAAACCGACACCGGCTCCACCTTCGACCAAACCTTCCAAGCGTACGGCGTCGTCGCCCCCCTTGGCGACTCCGTTGACCGCTCGCCGTGGGCCGGATCCGGTTCACACCCGGAACCGCCACAAGCGTCGCGCCATCGTGGCCGGGGAGATTTTCGCGAGCCGCGACGCCATCGAGGTCTCGACGCTGCTCGGGTCCTGTGTCTGTGCGTGCCTGTACGATCCGGTCGTCAAAGCGGGCGGCATGAACCATTTCATGCTCCCCGAAGGAGGGCGCGATGCCGCGGCTTCCGCCTGCTATGGTGTGCACGCCATGGAATTGCTGATCACCGAACTGCAGAAATTGGGCGGAGAACGCAGCCGCCTCCTGGCCAAGGTGTTTGGTGGAGCCCATGTACTGGATGGCTCGCCGCTCGGCAACCGTGTGGGCGACTCCAATGCCGACTTCGTTAATTCCTATTTGAACACCGAAGGCATTCCGATCGTTGCCCAGAAGGTGGGCGGCAAGTGCCCGCTGCGAGTGGCCATGCATACCGACACCGGCAAGGTGTTCGTGCGTGAAGTCGAGAAAGGCGTGCCGCGCTTGCGCCGCGCAGAACAGAAGCTCGCGGCCCATGTCACGGACCAGTCCCGTCACGCTGACGGGCCCCAGATCACTTTCTTTTGACGAGCTGTTATGTCCCGCATTCGTGTATTGATCGTCGACGATTCGGCGCTGATGCGACAAGTACTGAGTCACGTCTTGGGGCAGGATTCCGAGATCGAGGTGGTGGGTACCGCGGGAGATCCGTACCAGGCCTGGGACAAGATCCAGCAGACGGCGCCCCAGGTCGTGACGCTGGATGTGGAAATGCCGAGGATGGACGGCTTGACGTTCCTCGAGAAGCTGATGCTCGCCCGGCCGACGCCCGTCGTCATGATCTCGTCCCTGACCGAAAGCGGATGCCAGACGACCTTCCGAGCCCTGGAACTCGGCGCGGTCGACTTTGTCACCAAGCCGAAACTCGACGTGCGGACCGGGACACTCGACCTGGCCCAGGAAATTGTCGCCAAGGTGAAAGGCGCTGCGCGCGCCAAACCGCGCCGCACTCCGGCGGCCCGCGCTGGGCGAGTTCCGACTAGGCCAACCAGCGGTGGACTGATTCAAAGTACGCACTGTGTCGTGGCCATCGGCGCTTCGACGGGAGGTACCGAGGCGCTGTATGAACTCTTGAGGGAACTGCCTCCGGATTTCCCAGGCGTGGCCATCGTTCAGCACATGCCGAGCGGATATACGAAGTCATTCGCCGAACGGCTGGACAAGGCGTGCCGCATCCGCGTCCACGAAGCGCGCGACGGCATGCGTATTCTGCCAGGCATGGCCGTGCTGGCCCCTGGCGACTTCCATCTGGAGGTCCAGAGGAGCGGAGCCGCCTATCTTGCCAAAGTCACCCGTGCTCCGCCGGTCAACCGCTTTCGGCCATCCGTGGACGTCCTGTTCACATCCTGTGCCCGCAATCTGGGCCGTCACACCGTCGGTGTGATTCTGACCGGGATGGGGCGCGACGGGGCTGCCGGTATGCGAGCCATGTTCGATGCGGGTGCGCATACGATCGCGCAGGACGAAGCCAGCTGCGTCGTGTTCGGCATGCCGAAAGAGGCCATCGCGGCCGGCGGTGTCCGTGACGTGCTCCCGCTCGAGCGGATTGGTGATCGTCTGCAGCAGCTGCCGCAAATCAGCTCCCCGGCACCTAAACGTGAGCTAGGCTCCACTCAGGGAGTCAGTATCGTTCCTCCCGTTCATCCCTCACAGGTGTAAGTATGAGCAGGAAAGTACTCGTCGCCGACGATTCCGGCACCATGCGTAAGATCATCATCCGATCTTTGAATGCTGTCGGTTTCAACGATACGGTCGAAGCCAACGACGGAGCGGAGGCATTGGCCCTGTTCGGAGAGCAGCAGTTTGACCTGGTGCTGACCGACTGGAACATGCCCAACAAGACCGGCATCGAGCTGATCCGGGACATCCGTGCCACCGGATCGAAAGTACCGATCTTCATGGTGACGACGGAAGCGGAGAAGACGCGTGTGATGGATGCCATCCAGGCCGGAGTCAGTGACTACCTGGTTAAACCATTCACATCCGAGGTGCTTCGCCAGAAGCTGGACAAATTCTGCGGTGCGTAGTCGCCGCCGTCGCCACGTGGGGGCCGCGACCAAGCCAGCTGGCCCTCTCCGCCGGCGTCCAGGTCCGTCACGCAGGCAGGACGCTCCGGGAAGCGACGAACGGGTCGAACTTCAAATAGGGGCCAAGTTTTCATGCGAGCTGAGTTCATCAATCCGTTCGTGTCCGCCACGCATGAGGTCTTTAGCGTCATGCTCAATTGCCAGCTGACGCGCGGGCCCCTCACCATGAAGCGCACCAGCATCCCCGAGTACGAGATCAGCGGGCTGATCGGACTCTCGGGCAAGGCTCAGGGGATGGTCGTCCTCAGCCTGGGTCGAGAAACCGCCGTCCAGGCCACGACGGTCCTGCTGGGGCACCGGCCGGACGGGATTACGTCCGACGTCGTTGACGCAGTCGGCGAGCTGGCTAACATGATTGCAGGGTCTGCCAAAGCGAAGCTCGAGGCGTACGAGATGAGTGTGAGTCTGCCGAGCGTGATCTGCGGCAAGAACCACTCGGTGAGCTTCCCGTCGCAGACCATTCCGATTGTCATACCGTTTGAATCGGACATCGGACCCATTTGTATCGACGTGGGCCTGGTCGAGGTGCCGGTACCGGCCATGGCGTAGTATCGCCCATGAAAGCCTGGATGCTGTACGGGATCACGTCGGTTGCAACCGACGACGCACCGCTCGTCTGGACCGACGTGGCGACGCCGCGACCCGCGGCCGGGGAAGTGCTGATCCGCGTACGAGCTTGCGGGGTTTGCCACACGGAGCTGGATGAGATCGAGGGGCGCACTCCGCCTCCCCAGCTGCCGATGATCCCAGGCCACCAGGTGGTCGGGGAGATCGTCGACTGCGGTTCGGGCGTCGGAGGATGGCGCGTCGGCGATCGAGTCGGCGTGGGGTGGATCTACCGCAGCTGCCTGTCTTGTGCGTGGTGCTTGTCCGGCCAGGAGAATCTGTGCCCGCGGTTCGAAGGCACGGGACGCGACCGCAACGGCGGGTATGCCGAGTTCCTGACTGCTCCGGCGCCTTTCATCACGCGCGTGCCCGATGCGCTGGCCGACCTGGAAGCAGCCCCGTTGCTGTGTGCGGGTGCCATCGGGTTTCGGTCGCTGCAGCTGACGGGCCTCCGCAACGGTCAGAGTCTGGGTTTAACCGGCTTCGGGGCTTCGGCGCACCTGGTGCTTCAGATGGCGCGGCTCCGGCATCCCGCATCACCCATATTCGTGTTCGCCCGCAGTCCGCACGAGCGTGCGTTCGCGCTGGAACACGGCGCGGTGTGGGCCGGAGATACCTACGATGCGGCACCGGAGCCCGTCCAAGCGATCATCGACACGACGCCGGCGTGGGGACCGGTCGTTGCGGCGCTCGATAACCTGTTGCCCGGCGGACGGCTTGTCATCAACGCCATCCGCAAGGAGGAAACCGACAAGTCGCAGCTGCTCGACCTGCAGTATGCACGGCACCTGTGGATGGAAAAGGAAATCAAGTCGGTGGCCAATGTCACACGGGCGGATATTCAATCGTGCCTGGAATGGGCGGCGCAGGGCGCTATTCGGCCGGCCGTTGTCGAGTATCCTTGGACCGAGGCCAATCGGGCGCTGGTGGAGCTGAAGCGGCAGCATGTGCGGGGCGCCAAGGTGTTGCGGATGCCCGCCTGAGCTGGTTCCCGCCCGAGGGTGGCCCGCCGAAGGTAGTCCGCCGAGAGTGGTCCGCCGAGAGTGGTCCGCCGAGAGAGGTCCGCCGAGAGTGGACCGCCGAGAGTGGTCCGCCGAGTGAGGTCCGCCGAGAGAGGTCCGCCGGGCCC
>JBFWYF010000744.1:0-4217 GCA_050186685.1 Pirellulaceae bacterium | reverse complement strand
CTGGCCAGATGAATCAGCCGGCCATCAATGGTCGCTGCCCCGGTTACCACGCCATCGGCCGGCACTTCTTTGTCCGCCATGCCGAAACCGACTTGCCGGTGACGGGCGAACAAGCCGAACTCCTCGAAGCTCGCTTCGTCGACCAGCGTGTTTATGCGCTCCCGGGCGGTCAGCTTTCCCTGTTCCCGTTGCTTGGCGAGGCGATCCGCGCCCCCACCCTGCTCGAGACGCTCGCGCGTCTGACGCAAATCCCCGATCAAACTCTCCATCGACTTTGCGGTGGAACCAGCCATCAGTCATCCATCCTTTCTTCGTAGTATTCGTTGACGATCTCAGGCTGGTTCCACGACCACCTGGTGCGACTTTCCTCCCACCTTCACCTGATAGGTGACCCGCGTCGACACCGGGCCCTTCCCGTCTCCCCCTTTCCCCTCTCCCCCTTTTCCTTCGGCCCCCGGACTGGCCACTGGCTTTGCCGCCGCGGCACTCTTGCCCACGTTCTTCGGACCTTCGCTCCGGTGGGCGAAGAACTTGGCCGCGACCTGCGGAAACATCGCATACGTCAGAATGTCCTCGTCCGTGCCATTGCAGCCGGAGATCGCCATGGCCTGCCGCCGCAGTTCGTCCCATTCGGGTTTCAACAAGTCCGCTGGACGACCGTCGATCGCCGACTTCTTGGCATGTTCCGCCGCTGCCTTGATCACCGCCGGGTCCCGTTCGCCCAACGTCGCGCCGTAGTAGCCGAGCATCAAGTCGGCGAATTCCCCGGTCAGAACCTTGAACCGCCCCATCAACACATTGAATACGGCCTGCGTGCCCACGATCTGGCTGGACGGCGTAACAAGCGGTGGATAGCCCGCTACCTTCCGGACATAGGGGACTTCGGCCAATACCTCCTTGACCCGATCGCCAGCACCCTGCTGCTTCAACTGACTTTCCATATTCGAGATCATGCCGCCGGGAATCTGGCTCTCGAAAATCTGCGATTCCACACCGATAAACTTCGACTCAAACTCGGCATACCTCGGCCGGATCTTCGCGAAATGCTCCTTGATCTTCTCGAGCCGCTGCTTGTCGAGCCGCGTTGCGTAACCGGTGCCTTCGAGCATCTCGACTAACGCTTCCGTCGGATTATGCCCCGGCCCGAGACTTAGCGAGGAAATGCACGTATCAACGATGTCCGCGCCCGCCTCAATCGCCTTCAT
The DNA here is from genome assembly GCA_050186685.1 of Pirellulaceae bacterium. GTDB lineage: Bacteria > Planctomycetota > Planctomycetia > Pirellulales > Pirellulaceae > CAZFLF01. The sequence goes on along the minus strand of JBFWYF010000744.1, from coordinate 3,012 downwards.
CAAGCTGACCAATGTCACCCCGGTCGTGGAATGGACATGCACATGGACGAGAGTGTCCTGGCCGCAGGCCTGCTTGATGCCCCGCACGAGATCGTACGCGGGCTGCGGTTTCAGCAAGGCGGCCATGTCCTTGATGCAGATCGAGTCGCAGCCCAACTCGCGCAGCTGCTCGGCCATCTCGACAAAACCCCGTACGGTATGCAGCGGGGAAATCGTGTAACAGATCGTGCCTTGAGCGTGCTTCCCCGTGCGGCGCACCGCCGCCAGGGGGCGGCGCAAATTGCGGATGTCGTTCAAGGCGTCGAAAACGCGGAATACGTCCATGCCGTTCTCGGCCGACTTGTCGACAAACCGATCGACGACCGAGTCTTCATAGTGCCGATAGCCGAGCAGATTCTGCCCACGCAACAACATCTGCAGCCGGGAATTCGGCATGAGCTTGCGGAAAGTTCGCAGCCGTTCCCACGGGTCTTCGTTCAAGAATCGGATGCAGGAGTCGTAGGTGGCACCCCCCCAGCATTCGACACTCCAGTATCCCGCCTGGTCGATCTCGCTGCAGATCGGAACCATGTCCTCGAGCGCCATGCGTGTGGCCAGTAGACTTTGATGGCCATCCCGCAACACCAATTCCGTGACTTCCACCGTTCGCGGCATATCTCGTTACTCCGTTTCTTGGCACCGGATGGTATCGCAACCATGCCGGGATTCCAATTCGTGTTCGCATCCGTCGAGCAGGCCTGCCAATCGCCTCCGGATCGCCATCCCCTGACGCGGCCAGCTTCCCTCGGGAAGCAGGGGTGCAGGGAAACCCCGCACTGTCCGAAAACCCACCTGACTGACCGCGAAGCGGTTCATTCAGTTCCCGCTCCCGGTACTCCCGGAGAGGGGTATGGTGAGGGCGATGGGCTTTCTCACAGAGCCAAGTACCCTAGTATCTCAGCGATCCTTACTTCGCACAGCCTCCCGTCCTATCCACGACTCTTCATGACACCGCCACGCATGATACCAGTCACAGCCGCGGCCCACCCAAAACCGAGCTAGCGTGGCCGGCCCGCTCCAACTGGCCCACATCAAGTCGAGATTCGATATTCGCGTCCCGTAATCGCGTGACGTAGGCAGCGCCAACCACCGCCGCGGCCAGTCGCGGACGAATTGTCGCAGGAACTCACAGGACAGTACGTCGTCAATCGGCGAGCGGCTTCCGTCGACTTCTGCCGAAACGCCCGCTAGCGTATGCAACGACTTGCGGAACAGCATCAAGTCAGGAGCTACCCGCAGCCGAGCCGACTGCACCGCGTCATCTAACAGTCCCGTCAACCACGTCGCGCCGGGAATCTGACCTTCGCGCAGACGCCGCAACCACTTCTCCACGACACGCCGTAGGGCGGGACGCTCCACCGGGCGCCCCTCCGCCAGTTGCTCCAACAGCGTAGCGACGCGTCCTCCTCGCAATTGCGCGGCTTGTAACATGACCTGTACCAGCGAAGTTCGTTCCGCAATCCCCAAACGGCCGGCCAGGCTCCAGTCCAGAATCCCCAGCCGTCCTTCCGAGGTCAGCAACAGGTTCCCCGCATGCGGGTCGCCGTGAAACAAGGCCGATTCGGCGCGTGTGTACAGAGGCTGAGCCAGCATCGTTCGCACGATCGACCTGCCCAGACGCCGCCGCTGGGAAGGACGTAGACGCCCCGGTTCCGTGATCTTTTCACCAAAGATCCGCTCCATGGCGGTGATTCGCGACGTACACCCTTCGTACAACTCGGGAATGTGCACCTGCCGCTGACCATCGTAAAAGGCACGCGCCTGGCTCAAGTGGCGCTGTTCCGCGTCTAAGCGGATCTCGTCCAGCAGCTTCGTGCGCACCTGCTCAAACGTGGCCTCATAGTCCAGTGCCGGGATCTGCAATTGCTCACAGCGCTCGTCCAGATGACTGCCAACCTGACGCAGCAGTTCCAACTCTTCGCCTAACCGTTCCTCGATCCCCGGTTTCAGAATCTTCAACACGCCCTGCCGCTCAGCCTGGTCCGCCGTCGCCCTCGCGACGTAGGGCACCACCACAGCCACGCTGGCTTCGGCCAGTGCGGGCAGAGCAAGCTTCATGCCGCGCTCGGCCAAACAGCCCAGTTCCTCCTTCAGCACCCGCTGGATGGCCTCTTCCGGTACGCCGGGCGGCAGCGATTCGAGTTCCCGCAAGTGAGAACGCAACTCGAGCGACAGTCGCTGGTCCCGCGCCAGCACCTGTCCGAGTTTGTGCAACACAGCACAGCAGCGAGCCAGCGTGCCCAGTCGTTGGGCAAGCGAAGCCGTGGCGGGTAGCAGAGCTTGTGCGGCCAGGATTTCCGCCTGCCGAGCGGCCGGTAATCCGCTTAGAAACACACGGAGGCCCGCCGCGATGGGCGTCGCCAGACGCACGTGCTCGGCCGGAAGAAGCGGCCCCAGCAGGCGCTCGTCGATAAGAAATTCCCAGTTGACCATCTCAGTTCGAGCGAGCCCCCAGCCAGCTCTCAATATGCGGCCAAGTCGTCTTCTCGGCACCGCTGCCGGCCATGATGCCGATGTGTCCGCCCCGCACGCGGTACATCTCCTTGTCGCGGCTGCCGACCAGATCCATGACCCGTTCCGACTGGCAAGGAGGCGTGATGTGATCCGCTTCCGCGATGACATTCAGCAAGCTCGCCGTCAGTTGGCCCAGATCGACTCGCTCACCACGGATCATCAACTTACCGTCAACCAGTTTGTTCTCTTTATAGAAATCGTTAATTAACTGTTCATAGGCGGCGCCCGCCATGGGAATAATGTCACGGACCCACGTATTCATCGCATGCCAGGCTTCGACCGTCTTCGGATTCTCGATGTTATCCCACAAGGCGAGATAGCTGCCCACGTAGTTCTCCACCGGCTTGAGCAACTTGGCGCCGGCATCGATGATCTCGCCCGGGACGTTGCCGAACGCGTCGACCAGCACCTCCGGCTTGAATGCCGGATTCGTGGTCCAGCGGGCAAATCCGCCCGCCG
>JBFWYF010000743.1:0-4218 GCA_050186685.1 Pirellulaceae bacterium | reverse complement strand
ATTATTCCGCTGGAGAAGGGGCACGACTACATCACCCTCCCGTCCGGTCGGCATATTCAAATACCGTTTGCTCAGCTGCTGGTCTTCTCCACGAACCTCGATCCACGGCAACTCGTCGACGAGGCATTCCTGCGCCGCATTCCCTACAAGATCGAGGTGTTCGATCCCAGCGGAGACGAGTTCCGCAAGCTGTTCCAGAGGTTAGCGACGAAGATGGGATTCGCGTTCCAGCCGAAGGTGATCGACCATGTCCTGGAGAAGCACTATCATCGGACTGGGCGCCCCCTTCGGTTCTGCCAGCCCCGTGACATCCTGCAGCAAGTGAAGAACCTGTGCGACTTCCACGGCCTCAAGTACGAACTGACGGCCGAGGCACTCGACGTGGCCGCGTACAATTACTTCGCAGGGCTGTAACTCACTTCCGATGAGGGGGACAAGTGCCTAGAATTGAGGCTGAGTCCCGGCTGTGAACGCCTCCACATGGACGGAGAGATGCCTCAGCTCATTGATACGCCGCATTTGATTATCGCGCTGGCGCCGCTCGCGGTGTACCTGTTTGTGATCGGAGTCCTCCACTTGTCGCCGCGCCCGGTCTGCCTGACCGGTGCCAGGGAAACGCTCGGACTTGGCCTGGCCGTCAGCGGCATGATCCTGATCGGGCCCATGGAGTTGTTCGTACCAGCCGCCACGGCGTTTCAACTGGGAGGTTACGTCTGGCTGCTGCTGATCGCCTTCTATGGCATGAGCCTGTTGTTGGTCGTGTTAGTGCGTCGGCCCCGGCTGGTTGTCTACAATGTGAGCGAGGAGCAGATGCGCGCCGTGCTGGCCTCGATCGTTTCCGAACTCGATCGCGACGCTCGCTGGGCCGGCGACTGCTTGTTTCTGCCAGCGTTGGGGGTGCAATTGAGTGTCGAAGCGGCGCCGCTGGTTCGTTACGTCGAACTGGTGTCGGCCGGCGTCGTCCAGAGTTTCGAAGGGTGGGGACGGCTGGAAACCAGTTTGCGGCACGCGCTTCGGCAACAGACTCGTACTCGCGGCCTGTATGGGGCCGGCTTGGTCTTGGCAAGCCTGGCCCTCGCCGGCCTGATGGCCCTTTCCGCCGTCAGCAGCCCGCTGAGTATCGCTCAATTGCGCGAAATGCTCCACGTAGCTCCCTGAGGGAAGTTGCCGGAATCCCGCATTTCAACGAGTGTTCCGTCGTTTTGGCTCGGGATCACGATGCGCCTGGCGGTCTTCGGCAGGACCTCCCGCCTGTGCCAGATTTCTCGCCGTATTGATCAAGGCGAGGTGGGAAAAAGCCTGGGGGAAATTGCCGATGAGCCGCCCCGATTCGGTATCGTACTCCTCCGACAACAGGCCCAAATCATTGCGCAGCGCCAAAAGCCGCTCGAACAGCCGGTAGGCCTTGTCGTACTGCCCCAGCAGTGTGTAGTTGTCAGCAAGCCAGAAGCTGCACAGCAGAAAGGCTCCTTCACCGGGAGGCAGCCCATCGATCTCCGTCGAGGTGGGATATCGGTCGACAAAGCCGTTTCGCATCAAGCGCTGCTCCACGGCTTGCACCGTGCCCGCCATCCGCGGATCGTCCGGAGTGAGAAAGCCAACCAGCGGGAGCATCAGCAAGCTCGCGTCCAGCTGGTCTGAACCGTAGTACTGCACGAACGAGTTCAGACGGCGGTCAAAGCCCCGTTCGCAGACTTCGGCGCGGATCTCATCGCGAATGCGGCGCCAGACTTCCACATTCCCTGGCAATCGCGAGTTCTCGACCGCCGCGACGCCGCGATCCATGGCTACCCAGGCCATGACCTTGGAATGTACGAAATGGCGCCGCGGCCCTCGTACTTCCCAGATCCCTTCATCGGGTTGTCGCCAGTCGGTCTCCAGAAACTTCAGCAGTGCCCGCTGGACTCGCCACGAGTTCTCGCTCGGTTCCAGTCCCGCACGCCGCGCCAGATGCAGAGCATCCATGACTTCGCCGTATACGTCCAACTGGTGCTGGTGGGCGGCCGAATTGCCGATGCGAACGGGCGCCGAGTTCTCGTAGCCAGGCAGCCACCGCAACTCCGTTTCGGTGAGCCGGCGTTCTCCGGCCAGTCCGTACATGATCTGGATCTGCGAAGGGGTACCGGCGACCGAATTGACGAGCCAGTCTCGCCACGCGCGTGCCTCGTCGAGATACCCGCCTGTGATGAGGGCATAGAGTGTAAATGTGGCGTCGCGTAGCCAGCAGTAGCGGTAGTCCCAGTTCCGGACTCCCCCGAGCTTCTCGGGCAACGACGTGGTGGGCGCGGCAACCAGCCCGCCGGTCGGGGCATACGTGAGTGCCTTCAGTGTGATCAGCGATCGCTGCACGACGTCCCGCCACGGACCGTCGTAGGTACACCGCCCAGACCATTGCGTCCACCATTCCTCGGTGTCGCGCAGCACCTGTTTCGCATCGCGCGGTTGCGGTTCACGACCGTAGGTGGGGGTCCAGGTCAGCTGAAAGTCCGCACGCTCGCCAGGCGCCAGCTCGAACTCCGACACGGTACGCAAGTCTTCGCCGTGCAGGGGGACGTTCGTAAAGCAACACACCGAATCGGGGCCACCGATCGCTCGTATTCCCCGTGCGGTCTTGCGGACCCACGGTACGACCGACCCATAGTCAAAGCGGATGGCCAGCTCGCACCGAAGACGAACGCGGCCTTCCAGCCCTTCCACAATGCGTACGACATCGGGTTCTTCGGAACGAGGTGGCATGAAGTCGACGAGCGAGACGCGGCCGGACGCCGTCTCGAACTCCGTTTCGAGGATCAGCGTTCCGTCGCGGTAGCGGCGTTCGACTTTTTGTACCGGTTCCACGGGATAGATCTGCCAGCGACCGTGATCGGAAGTACCGAGCAGCGCGGCAAAGCAAGCCGGCGAATCAAAGCGCGGAAAGCAGAGCCAGTCCATCGACCCGTCTTTACCCACGAGGGCAACCGTCTGGCAGTCTCCGATCATGCCATAATCTTCGATCCGCAACGCCATCATCGCCTCCCCTGGTGAGAATCCGCCTGGCTCCTCGTCTGGCCCGGACCGACAGTGCGAATGCAGTGCCGTAATGGCTCGAGAAGCGTCGTCCACAGCGTCCCATGATTTCCTCACTTCCTGGTGCGTAACTTGCACGTCGGTGCACCGTCCGACCGGCCGTTCTCGACAAAGGAGGAAAATATGGTGTCGCAGCAGGGGTTAGCATTTGGAATCGTCGGGCTAGGCAAGATCGGTCACTCCCTGGCGTCCCAAGCCCTCGATAAGGGCATACATGTGGTGGGATTCGACATCGCCGGTGTGTCCGGCGAACTGATCCGCGCGGGAATCGATCCGGCCGGTAGCCTGCAGGAACTCTGCCTCCGCCTGGATGCTCCGCGGATTGTCTTCCTGTACATTCCGGCTGGTCCTGTCGTCGACGACGTGCTGCAACAGTTGGCTCCGCATTTGGCTCCGCAGGACATTGTTGTGGATGGCGGGAATTCCTATTGGGGAGACTCCATCCGCCGCCACGAACGGTTGGGGGAACTGGGTTTGCAGTTCGTCGATGTTGGTACCAGTGGAGGCATCGCAGGGGCCCGGCACGGTGCCTGTTTCATGGCCGGCGGAGAGCCGCAGGCCATCGAACATGTGGAACCCATTCTGCGGTCGCTGGCCGTGGAGGGCGGCTACGTTCATGCGGGCAGTCCGGGAGCCGGGCACTTTGTCAAACTAGTACATAACGGCATCGAGTTCGGTATGTTGCAGGCCATTGCCGAGGGGGTCGATTTGCTCGAACACGCTCCCTTTCGACTCGACTTGGCCGAGGTGCTCCATTGCTGGCGTCATGGGTCCGTCATCCGCGGCTGGCTGATCGACCTCATGGAGAAAACGTACCGCGAGCGAGATGGCCTCCAGGCCGTCGAGCCCTACGTCGAGGACACCGGGGAAGTCGACTGGCTGGTCCATGATGCCATGCATATGGAAGTACCGATTCCCGTCATCGCACTAGCGGTAATGCAGCTTTACGCGTCGCGAGATCCGGGACAGAACTGGGCGCGGGCGATCGCGATGATGCGGCACGGTTTTGGAGGCCATCCCTACGGCCGAGACGAATCGCTGGCAGAAGAACGCCGCGTGGGACGGGTTGGCCCCTACCCTCGTTAGCGACCGTCGGGCCCTGTTTTCGGGACAGTCGTACTCAACGGAACAATCGTCAAGCCACAATCGCGT
>JBFWYF010000742.1:0-4219 GCA_050186685.1 Pirellulaceae bacterium | reverse complement strand
CAGAGCCCGCTGAGTGCGCAGAGCGGCTGACACTCCCTGCATTTCTCGGCGGACGTTGGCGACTTCGGCGGATTCTGCGTTTGGCCTTGCGAGATCCCACACCGAGGCGCGTTAACGAGTCGGACGAGGCGGCACACCCAATGACTTACCTCCGTCGATCGCCAGCGAGGTGCCCGTCACCATCGCGGACTCGTCACGGACCAGATACAACACGGCTTCCGCGACCTCCCGCGGGTCGATCATCCGTCGATGAGCATACGCGAGCGGGCTGGCTTCGATCAGTCGCAATTCCGCCGCTGCGCGGTCCGGCGCTCGGTCGAGGTCGGCGTTCATCATACGCGTCTCGCCCACGGGTCCAGGACACACGGCGTTGATACGAATCCGGTCGACACTGTGGCATAGCGCCAAGCTGCGTGTCAGTGCGATCAGCGCAGCCTTGCTGATCGAGTAGACCGGATCGTGCGACCGGGGCAGCAGTCCGGCATTGCTCGAGATGTTGACAATGCTCCCTCCGCCTCGCCGCTTCATCGCGGGAATCGCATGCTTGCAGCCGAAGAAAGCGCCTTTCAGGTTGGTGTCGAGGCACGCGTCCCATTCCTCTTCGGTCACCTCGGTGATCGGTTTCACCATGCCGATCCCCGCGTTATTGACCAGGATATCGATTCCGCCCTGTGCCTCGGCAGCGGCCGCAATCAACGCGCGAACATCCGACTCCTGCCGCACATCACAGCGGCGCTCGACGATCCCCAACTGCCGAAACTCGGCACTGCTCTCGGGCAACGGATCAAAGTCGCCGACGTAAACCCGGACTCCGTGCTCGGCCAGCAGCAATGCAGTGGCCCGGCCGATTCCGCTGGCTCCGCCCGTTACGACGGCCACTCGATCGCGTAAACCGCTTGCCATATGTCTTGTTCCGTCCTTTCCGAAGCATGTTGTTGGACCGCGCGAGCCGACAGTATACGCGATCCATTCCGTTCATCTGCGTCGACCACGAGAAACCGGATTTCCGGCACCACCATTCCCGAAGTTGCCTCTCCTCGTACGCGGGAGACGGCCCAGGGACCACCACCGTCAGCGTCTCCTAGGCGCTGCTAGCGCTCGAGGGGCACAACGGCACGGATGATGCGCAGTGGCCTATACTTGCGGAGGAAGTCTTGCGACTCCCTGGTTCATCGGAAGTCTTGCGACTTCCGCTACAGATCGGAAGTCTTGCGACCTGCGCCACGAATCATGCTGCTGTTTTCCATGCTGGTAGCTGCCATCGGCCTGGTCTGGGGCGCTGTCTTGCTGCGCCATGGCAGCCTGCTGACTGGTTGCCTCGTCGTGGTAGGACTGGCCTGCTGCCTGGGAGCGGACTTTTACTCCGCGCGAATTGGGCCGCTGCCCTTGACCAGCGATCGGCTGGCTCTGGCCGGCTTGACGGTGATCTACCTCCTGGGCCGATTACAGGGCCGGATCCCTGCGCTGCCGTGGGACCGGTTTGATCTGGTTTTCGCGGGCTTCCTGGGCATGTTGACGCTGAACACCTTAACGCATGACTGGCGATTTCGCGATGCGCAGCCGCTCTCGAATCTGTTGTTCCTGTATTTTGTCCCCGCGGCCGTGTACTGCATTGTGCGGGAATCGGAGCTGAGCCCTCGCAACATCCGCTTGGTGCACGGGTGCCTGGGACTATTCAGTGTCTACCTGGCCCTGACGGCCATCGCGGAGGTCAAGCAGGTTTCGGCGGTCGTCTTTCCAGGTTACATCCTGTCGTCGGCCAATCAGGAATGGCTGGGAAGGGGCCGGGGCCCGTTTCTGAATCCCGTGACCAACGGACTCTACCTGTCGGCAGGCATCTTCGCCTGGTCCATGTTCTGGCGTGATGCGGGTCGGTTGGGGCGTATGGTGCTGGTGGGGCTGATCGCGCTCGTCTTTGCCGGAGTGTACTGCACGCTGACCCGCAGCTGCTGGCTGGGCGCGGCGGCCGGGTTGCTGTTGATCGCGGTCGCCAGCGTCCCGACCCGGTGGCGCGTGCCCCTGCTGGCCGGTTGTCTTCTGGCCGGTCTGGGTCTCGCCGCCCTGAAAGGCAGCGACTTCAATTCATTCAAGCGGGACAAGAATGTCAGCGAGCACGACATGGCCCAGTCGGCCCAGCTGCGTCCGATCCTGGCCGCGGTCGCCATGAAGATCGTCCGCGACTATCCGGTGTTCGGCTGCGGTTTCGGACAATACAAAAAGGTCGACCGCAACTACTTCTCGGCGCGCGACGTGAACATGCCCATCGAGGTCGCCCGGAAATACGTGCAGCATAACGTGCTGCTCGCGGTACTCACCGAGACAGGAATCGTCGGGATTACGTGGTACGTCTTGCTGTGGGCTGGCTGGCTATACCGAGCCTGGCGGCTGTGGCGGAGCGACGAGCGACCCTGGCCTGCTCGCCAGCACGGGCTGCTCTTTGTCGCCTTCTTTGTCGCCTGGGCGATCAACGGCATGTTTCACGATACGAGCCTGATGATGAATGCCAATCTACTGGTGTGTCTCCTGGCGGGAATGTCCCAAGGCCTCGGGGCGCGGCAGCCAGCGACGATCCGCGACACGACACACGGCGCCGCGGCCCTGGTATCGCCGCGCTGGCCGTGGACAATGCCCCGCGCGTTGCAGCAGGCCGAACAAGGATACCGATGACACGACGCGGAACCGAAATCATGTACCTACAGACAACCAGCTCACCCGTAGTACAGGCGGAGCCCACCTGGCCACTTCGGCGTCCGCTGTTCGACATCCAGATCGACGCGGTGACCATGGCGGAAGCCGTCGCCCTTCTGGCCGACTGGGTCCGCTCGTCAGCGACGACTTGCCGTTATGTGGTCACCCCCAACGTGGACCACATCGTTCTGCTTCAGCAAGACGCCGGGTTGCGGGCGGCTTACGCGGATGCAGGGTTAGTCGTGGCGGATGGCTGGCCGATCGTACGAGCATCCCGCTGGCTGGGACAGCCGTTGCCCGAGCGCGTGGCTGGCTCGGATCTCGTGCCACGCCTGTTCGACTGCTTTGCGCGGCGCGAGTCGCTACGGGTATTTCTGCTAGGCGCGGCCCCGGGCGTCGCGGAGCGAGCCGCGGCACGCATTCGTACAACCTGGCCCGGCGTAGAAGTCACGGGTTGCTACAGTCCGCCGCTCGGCTTCGAGCACGACGCGGACGAGAATCAGGCCATCCTGGCACACATCGCTGCCGCACGGCCCGATGTGCTGATCGTGGGATTCGGTGCGCCGAAACAGGAGCTCTGGGTACACCGGCACCGGCAGGAACTGCAGGCTAAGATCGCCCTCTGCGCGGGCGCGACGATCGACTTCCTGGCAGGACAGCGCCACCGCGCTCCCCCGTGGATGCGCCGAGCGGGTCTCGAGTGGCTGCATCGGATGCTGTCCGAGCCCAGGCGGCTCGTGCGCCGCTACGCTCGCGATGCCATCGTGTTCCCCCGACTCGTCATTCACGCCTGGTTCGCCACGCGCCGGCCGGCCAGGCCGAACGACGCACCAGCCTCGCACCATCAGTAGTTCGGAGTTGGCGGCCGATACGAATCGATGTCGATCGTCCGGAACCAGTCAATTGTCTTGGCGAGCCCTTCGCGGAGCGGAATGCGAGGTTCCCAGCCCAAGTGCTTCTTGGCCAAGGTAATATCAGGACGGCGACGAGTCGGATCGTCCGCCGGCAACGGATGGTAAGTCAACTTCGTCTTGGCCCCCGTCAACTCGATGGTCATCTCCGCCAGCTCCCGGATTGTGAATTCGCCGGGGTTGCCGAGATTGACGGGCCCCAGAAAATCGCTGGACCCGTTCATCATGCGGATAATGCCTTCGACCAGATCGTCGACATAACAGAACGAGCGTGACTGGCTGCCATCGCCATAGATGGAGATGTTCTGGCCCGATAGCGCCTGGCGGATGAAGTTGGACACCACGCGGCCATCAAAGGGATGCATGCGAGGGCCGTAAGTGTTGAAAATCCGCACGATGCGGATATCCACTTTGTTCATACGCCAATAGTCCATGAACAGCGACTCGGCGGCCCGCTTGCCCTCGTCGTAGCAGGCCCGTGGCCCCAGCGGATAGACGCTGCCGCGATACGATTCGGGCTGCGGATGGATCTCCGGATCGCCATACACTTCGCTCGTCGACGCCTGCAGAATCCGAGCGCGGCAGCGACGGGCCATGCCGAGCACATTGATCGCGCCCTG
>JBFWYF010000741.1:0-4222 GCA_050186685.1 Pirellulaceae bacterium | reverse complement strand
CGAGCTTCCCATTCCGCCACGATCAGCTCGACGACGTCCTCCGGACGCGCGGCCAGTTCGGGGAACTCACGGAGGGCGTGCTCCACCCGCGCGGGCTGTCCCGTCAAGATATGATGTCCCAGTTGGAGGGCCACCAGTTCGCGCAGCAGCGCCATCCGCCCGTCGCCGGACATCCGGTTGGCGAAGGAAGCGATGTCTACCGCCCGGCCGCTCCGCAGCTCGCTCTCAAATTCGTCGCACAGCTCGTCCAGCCGCCTGCGAATATCGACGCCGGGGGCGCTCGTCGCGAAATCCTGTTTCATGACACAGTCCTCAAGAGAGCCGGTCGTCGGCCGGCTCCGCGATGCTCCAGATTTCGCGGATCAGGGCGAGCTTGCGTTTCGCTGACCGTGTCGAGCATCCCGCCAACGCGGCGATCTCCTCGACGGTGTGTCCCTGCATCTTCAACATCGCGACTTGGCGCAGCACGTCGTTGTCCAGCGATTCGAGCAGCCGGGCCACTTCTTCTGCAATCTGCACGGCGAATTCGGGAGTTGGCTCGAGCGCTGGCTGTTGCTCGAGGCCGCGTATCGGCTCCGAGGGGGTGGCGGCCTGAAAGACGGACTCGCCCCGCACTTCCCCGCCACCCCGTCTTTGACGTTGCTCCTGGGCCTTTTGTCGCCAAGCCTTGCGCTCCGTGATGGTGACCAGCACTTTCCATAGGTCGTCCCGGTCATCCAGCTGCGGAAATTTTCCCTGCGCAGCACCCATCAGAAAGCTCTGCAATGCACAGAGTGCCACGTCTTCCTCGTCTGCCACGCGCCGCGACGCCCCGACCAGTCGACCCCGAGCCAGGCGTACCAGCTGGTCGAAGTAGCGATCCCACAAGCGCTGCGCCGCCATGGAACTGCCTTCCTTAACGCCATCGAGCCACATGGAGACGGAATCGCCGGATGCCATACTCGCTTCAGCCCACCGAGGAGTACCTGAATCGCGACACGCGGAGTGATTGTAACTTGCCAAACAGCAATCGGTTAGACCGCGCAGGTTCCGCGGTTCTTCCTACCGCCCTAGGCCCGTGTGCCGGCCTGCAAAGAATTCTAATCGGCGTTGGCCCCTGGCGGCGCCCTTTCGTCATGACAGACATAGCAGCGGACTCATGCCGACGATCACCATGCTCGAAAAGGACCAACCCATGCCAAGCTTCGCCTGGACCCGGCTCCTCGGAAAACAGCCTTGCCACGCCTCCCCCCGGCGCCGCTCGCGTCGGCGATGGTTTGAATCGCTCGAACGCCGAGATCTGCTGAACGGCTCGTGGGATGGCTGTGTGGTCGAGACGGGGCCGGACGGCCAGCATCACATCACCGGCAGCTGTGAAGCGATGGGATCGGGTGGCTCGGACAGCGGCGGATCCGGCGGGTCCTCCGGTTCCAGCGACGGCGGTTATGGTTCGGGATGGGGCACGGATTCCAATCCGTGGGAGTCGGGGCTCGATCCTTCGTTCTTCGAGAACCTGCAATTCGGATCCGAGGGCGACGACTACGGATGCCAACCGCTGGCGGACGGCACCATTCCGCATTACTGCTACCACGACGGTCAAATGGTGTATCCCGACGACGGCAGCAGCCTGTTCGGCGGCTCGAGTGTCTCGGATCCGTCGCTCGAGGCTCACTGCTCCACACCGGCTGCGGACGGCACCATTCCGCACTACTGCTTCCAGGGCGGCCAAATTGTCTATCCCGGCGAATACCAGGAAGCGAACGATTATCCCAGCGAGGAACCCTCGAGCGGCGACTCGGGTCGGGAAGCCGACGACGCGAACCCCTGGTATAACCTGGACACACCGACGGACATTAACGACGACGGCAGCACCAGTCCGCAGGACGCTTTGATCCTGGTCAATGATCTGAATTCGTTCGGCTCGCGCCATCTGATCCTGCCAACTCCCAGCGACGGCGAAGGCGAGTCGGCCGCGAAACGGTTCCTGGACGCCAACAACGACGATTGGGTCTCTCCCACGGACGTGCTCGCGGTTGTCAACCGGCTGAATCAAGCCACCCTGGCAACGCTCGGGGGCGAAGGGGAAGACCAGGCCGCCGAGGAGAATCAGGCCCAGGACTCTGACGCCCCGGCACTACTCGCCCAGTCCGCTGGCGGTGGTACGGACAGCCGGATGACGGTTACCGCGGCCACGATTTCGGACGGAGGTCCCGCCGAGTCGGAACCTGCCGGTTTCACGCGCGATGCCGTTTGGACGGTCCCAGCGGCGGGGAGCAGCGGCACATCCAGGCCCCGCGCTCCGCAAGCCGAGAAAGCCTGGGATTCGTTGCTGGAACTGCTCGCCGCCGACCAGACGGGGCTGTAGTGGAAGACATAGCTACGGGCCTTTCCCCTGAAATTACTCCGCTCCCAAGGGGTGGCACAATTTCCTGCCGGGGCCGTCAGGCCCCGGATCCCGTCCGCTAAGAAATCCCGGCCCCGGAGGAGCGACACAATCTGACGGAGCCTGGTGCGTCGTCGAGTCCCATGTTTGCGTAGGCCCCTTCTTTCGTTGTATAAGTTGCCGCCAGGGGATCGATCCGCACACGCGAGTCGGGAGCTTGGCAATCATGCGCGAGAAAATGTGTCGTGGCGGGATTTCCACTGCCCCGCGCTGGCCTGGGTGGAAAGCGGGAATGGGGCACTTGTTCAGCGGGTGTCGAGCGCTGGGCTGGTGCGCGCTGGCGCTTGTAACCGGAATGGTCCCTGCCGTAGTGGCAAGAGAACCGAACACGCCGGTGGACGACGAACTGCGAACTCGTCTGGCGGGCTATGAGCGTTACGCACTGCAACACGCCGGAAACGCCGAACAGGGACGGACTCTCTTTCATGACCGGCAGCGAGCCCGGTGCACGGTGTGCCACCGTGCCAACGGCGAAGGTGGGCAGGTAGGCCCCGATTTGTCAGCCGTCGGCGGCAAGTTTGACCGTCCGCACTTGATTGAGTCGTTGCTCGAGCCCTCTCGCCAGATTGTGGAAGGCTACCGCATGACGATCGTCCAGATGACGGATGGTCGAGTGCTGAGCGGCATTGTGAAGGAGCGCGCGGACGAGGCGCTGACACTGCACGACGCCAATGATGTCCGAATAGTCGTGGCACGGGCGGATATCGAGGACATAGCGGACAGTGCCGTTTCGATTATGCCGGCGGATGTGGTCCGCGAGTTGACGCGCGAACAGTTCACGGATCTGATCGCCTATCTGGAGACGCTCCGGGCCGGCGTGAATCTCAAGTTCGGCGCGGGATTGTCGGGCCCCGTCACGTTGCCGCCGGGTTTCGAAGTCCGCACCGTTGTGACGGGGCTGAGCGGAGCCACTGCTTTGGAGACACTGCGAGACGGCCGCGTCCTGGTTTGCGAACAGGTGGGGACGGTACGCGTCGTCGAGGACGGAGAACTGCTGCCCTCGCCGCTGCTGAGTTTGCCGGTCGACGACTCGTGGGAACGGGGCGTTCTGGGAGTGACCGTCGATCCGGATTTTCCGCGGTCTCCGTTCCTTTACGTTTGCTGGGTGGCTCGCGACCCCTTCCCGCATCATCGGATCAGCCGCTTCACGGTGGCGGGCAACTCCGTGGTCGAAGCAAGTGAACGCGTTTTGTTGGTCGGGGATGACCAGCGCCAGACCGAGGGCAAGGTCCCTGCGGGCCACCAGGGCGGTGCGGTCCATTTCGGCCCGGACGGCAAGCTGTATATCGGCATCGGCGAGCATACAGCGGGCGAACCAGCGCAGCGGCTGGACAGCCTGCTCGGCAAGCTATTGCGCATTGAGTCCGACGGCTCGATTCCAGGCGACAATCCGTTTCGAAGCGAGACGTCCGGCAAGTACCGCGCGATTTGGGCCCGCGGGTTACGGAATCCGTTCACTTTTGCGATCCGGCCGGACGACGGGCTGATGCTGATCAATGATGTCGGAGGCGCGTTCGAGGAAGTGAACCGCGGCCGCGCCGGCGCGAACTACGGCTGGCCTTCCGTGGATCATGGGCCACACCCGGAGAGGCGATTCGAAAATCCAGTTTACTTCTTCCCGCAGTCCTCGCTGGCAGGGGGCGCTTTCGCCGACCGGCATTCCCCCTGGCCGGAGGCGATGCGGGGACGCTACTTTTTCGCCGACTTCGTCCAAGGCTGGATCCGCACGTTGGACCCGGACCGGCCAGCGGAGGTGGATACGTTCGCCACCGGTTTTCGACGCCCCGTCGATCTGCGCTT
>JBFWYF010000740.1:0-4244 GCA_050186685.1 Pirellulaceae bacterium | reverse complement strand
GCGATGGGCGGCAGGACGCCAGCTGGCTCGGCGACTCGTGATCACCAACGACGCCGAACCGCTCCTGGCCGCTGCTTCGCCTGCTGGCTGGGGCATCGCGCTGATCGCCGGCACCGGTTCGTTCGCAGTCGGCCGAGCGCCCGACGGCCAGTCGGCCCGTTGCGGCGGTTGGGGTTACCTGGTCGGCGACGAGGGGAGCGGCTATGCCCTGGCGCTGGCGGGAATGCGCTGCGTCACGCGCGCCGCCGACGGCCGCGGGCCTGCCACCCAACTGCTTGACCGGCTGCTGGCCGACTGGGGAATCAGCTCTCCCGCGGAGCTGGTGCCGGTGCTGTACGGTGCGGAGATGACGAGACGCCGCATCGCCGAGTTCGCTCCCGTGGTCCTGGAGACAGCGCGTGGCGGCGATCCGGTAGCTGCGCAGCTGGTCGTGGATGCGGCGGCAGAACTGGCCGTGCTGGTGAGTACGCTCCGCCGGCGTCTCGGCCTGGCGACCGGCACGTTTCCTTTGGCGCTGGCCGGCGGCGTTCTGGTCCATGCCGCGGAGCTGCGCGAACAGCTTGGGCGGCAACTCGCCGCGACAGGCGACGTCCCCGCGGAGGTTACGGTTGTCACCGAACCCGTACGCGGCGCCGTCGCCCTGGCCAGGCGTCTGGCATAACCTTCAGCTATCCATGCCCAGCCGAAATCGCAGCTGCTCGAATTGCTCGAAGAATTGATCGCTCGACGAGTGCACGTGCTCCGCTTCGGTGATGAACTTGATGTCATCCCGGCACGGAACCTGATAACGCTCTAGTACGCTCTCGAACTCGTGCAGCGGCTTGCCGTAGATGATCAACAGCTTGTGTTCATCAAACTGGATCTCCTGCGGAATGGCCGGATTCAGCACGGCGAGGCCGGTGCAGCCGTCGTTCAACAGCAGATCCTCGAAGTCGTACAGCACACTCTTCAAGACCGGCGTGTCGATGTTCTCACGGTACAGGTCCACATGCCCGCCACCTTCCCGATGGTGGCTCGTCTCAAGCACTACATCCAACTCGCTGCCGAGTGGATCGACCAGGTCCATGAACAGGTCGAACAAAATCTCCGTCGATGCCGCGGCCATGAGGACGGGCACTTTCGTCTTCGAGTGCTCGTCCTGGTAATAGTCGTGCCGGTAGCCTTGCTCCGGAACAACCTGCAAATCGTACGACGGACGAATGGCGTCGGTCAGCCGAAAGCTGCCATAGCGGCGCACACCCAGGTGAGCTTCCAATTCGTCTTCGCTCAGTCGTTCGAAACTGCTATGGTGGGCGCTCGACGCTTCCCGTTCGTCGAATACGTTGCGGAAGAACTTTTTAAGGAATCCCATCACGTCCTCGGTTTTGGTTCCAAGGTGCATCTAGGGGATACGGCATTGCCGCGCCAGGAACCACACACAATCCTAGGTTACGTTTCGTACGGATTAGGCTCAGTTGGGAAACCCGAGGCACGGACCTCGACGCGATGCTTTTCGTCTTCTCGCCTGCTACTCCAGGCGACAGCCCGCGTAAGGGCGTCCGGGTTACCAGACAGCCTCGGAAGCGGACGCGACCGTTGCGGGAGAGCGACGGGGGAGGCCATTCGCTCGGCACGGACCGCAAGATCGGTAGATCTGTTCCGGCCCGCCCACAGGGGGTCGCCCGGCAGTTCCGGCGTCCGATGGGGGGGAGGGATTGCCTCTCCGTCCGCAGAACGCCAACCGGCCAACTCCGCATTCCATGGGCAACTCTAGCACTCGCCCGGAAAGACGCGGACAAATCGCTTTCCAGGGATTGGAATTCGACTTGCACAGCCACGCTCAAATCGTCACAACGAACAGGCTTTCCCAGCACCGTCGCGTGGCTTTCCCAGCGGACGGGAATACGATGCCTTCAGGAGGATCCGGGACATGAACCCATGGTGTGGCGCGCGCATCACAACGGCCGGCCTGGCCGTGCTGGCCGGGTTGTTCTTTCTCGGCTGCCAGCCCGTTCCGTCGGAATCACCGCCCTTACCGGACTCGGATATTCCGCCGACCGTGGGCACTTCGGCAGCTCGTGCCGCAGACCCGAGTTCCGCTCCGAGTTCGCCTCCTACGTCCGTGGCCGAACCGGCGGCGTATCCGCTGCGCGAGACCTGGGACGCGATCTACTTTGCGGAGAGCAAAGTGGGCTACGCTCGCACGTCGTATTACGCCGCCTCGGAGCGCGGGCAGTCTCTCGTACGCATCGAGGCCGCCAGCGAGCTGAACCTCGAGCGATTTGGCCAAAGCGTACGGCAGAAAATGACGTTTCACAGCCTCGAGACCCCCGAAGGCCAGCTCCTCCGCTGTGGCAGCAGCATGATCAATCAAGGGGGCACGGGGGCCCCAGTCGAAATTAACACCAGCGCCCGCGTCGAGGGGAATCAGCTCTCGCTGGAGATTACGACGCTGGGGCGACGAGACTCCCGCACCATCGCCTGGGAACCGACCTGGGGCGGATTCTTTGCGGTGGAACAGTCGTTGGAACGCCAGCCCATGCGGCCCGGGGAACAGCGCCAACTGCAAGCGCTGCTGCCGGGGCTCAACCAACTGGGGACGATTCAACTCACCGCTCGCGAAATGGAAGCCACCGATACGCTGACGGGCAACCAGTCTCTGCTGCGCATCGACGCTCGGCTGCAACTGGCCAATACAAGTCTCGACCAGACTCTCTGGACGGATCCGGCGGGCCAGTCCATCAAGTCCGTCACACCCGCCCTGCAGCAAGTGACCTATCGCACGACCCGTGACGTCGCGCTCGAGCAGCCGGCGCAGGGCAGCCGCTTTGATCTCGGTGAACGCACCGTCGTCCAGCTGAAGCTTCCGTCGCGCGACCCGCATGGGACGCAGCAAGCAATCTACCGGGCTCGCCTCTCTCAAGGCGATGTGCTGAGCGCGTTTGCGCGCGGAGCGACACAGCAGATACGCGGCGGAGCGGAAGGAAGCGCCGAGATCATCGTTCGGGCTCTGCGCCCCGACACGGTGCTCGGCACGGATTTTCCCGCGGACTCTCCGTCGGGGCCTGCCGACTTGCGCGCTAACGCGCTGATCCAGAGCGACGATCCCCTGATCCACCAACTGGCGCTAAGCGTTGCGGGACAAGAGACCGACCACTGGAAAATCGCCGTGGCTCTCGAATCGCTGGTGAAGCAGTACGTGAATAATAAGAGTTTTGCGCAAGCCATGGCTTCGGCGGCGGACGTCGTTCGCTCGCGCGAAGGAGACTGCACGGAGCACGCCGTCCTGCTGGCTGCCTTGTGCCGGGCCCGTGGCATTCCGGCACGTGTGGCGATTGGGCTGGTCCACGCCTCGTCGGTCGGCGGTTTTGCCTATCACATGTGGACGGAAGCCTGGATCGCGGACCGCTGGATTCCGCTGGACGCGACCCTCGCTCGCGGTGGCATCGGCGCCGCTCACTTGAAGGTCTCGCATTCGAACCTGGACGGTGTCGACCCGTTCAGCCAATTCCTCCCGGTATTTCAGCTGCTGGGGAACCTGAAATTGGAGGTCGTTGACGCCCGCTGAGCTTCGTTCTGGCCTGGCGCTGGGACGCAGTAGCGCCACTATTTCGCGACCGGCGCCAGAATCCGCGAGGCAAACTGGCGGTCGTGATGAATCGTATTGGTCGCGACCACGGGTTGCGGCGGCGACTCGATAGTCAGCGGCTCGCCCGTTTGCGGATTGGGCTCATACAGCGGTGCGCCGGTGCTGGCCACCGTCACGCGAATTCGATGTCCACGCTGGAAGATGATGCTCACCCAGCCGATATCCCAGCTCAACGGAGTCACTTTGCCGGGCTCCAACAAGGCCTCGTGATCGAAGCCTTCCCGATAGCGAGCCCGGAGCGGGTAGTCGACGAGCAGCATCGAACGCCCATCGGGGTACACGTCACTGACGCGAACCAGGAAATCCGTGTCACGGGCGGTCGAATCGACAAACAACTCCGCGCGTATCCGGCCGGTCCACTCCACGGGTTCGGTCAGCGGTTCCGTGGTGAATGTACGCACTTCGGCTTGCTCCTCAAACGGGCGTGCGTCCTTGGCTCCGGGAAATCCTGCGCCGGGAATCTCCATAGGATGCAGCGGATCGCTCTGGTAGCTGGTCGATGATGCGGTCGCTGCCGGCATCTCCCGAGCGAGCCGCCCGCCGGCCTGCAGGTAGTACGGTTCGCTGGCGGCCGCCGGCGGCCAATCGTCGGCCGTGCGCCATTCGTTGCCCGGTG
>JBFWYF010000739.1:0-4255 GCA_050186685.1 Pirellulaceae bacterium | reverse complement strand
CAAGCCTCCGCAACCACCAAAAATCAAATTGGCGACCCAAAAGCAACGTCAACTTACACAATCACTAACGCCACTTTCGATCGCCAATTAGTGGACGGCGTTGAGTGCCACACCCGCTGGGGCCTCACAAGTGTGGGACTGGCTCCGCCCGTGTGGCCCAGCTAGGAGGTGGTTGGCCTGGGGCCAGGGAAAGCACGGGCGAAGCCAGTGCCACACCCGCTGGGGCCTCACAAGTGTGGGACTGGCTCCGCCCGTGTGGCCCAGCTGGGAGGTGGTTGGCCTAGGGCCAGGGAAAGCACTGGCGAAGCCAGTGCCACACCAGTCGTTCACCCCCTCTTCGGTGCTTCGTGGTCCCTTCCTTGTCTGGGGCAGTCGGTCTGCAACAATTAGCGGAGTGGTTCTCGAGAATTCCGGAGTTCGGCCGCGCGCCGAGACAGAAATATGTACCTGATCCGCATCTTAGTCCTGACAGCCGTGATCGGGGGACCGGCCGCCCTGCCGCTGATGCTCGCCTTCGCTCAGCAGCCGGCCACAAAGTCGCCTCATCCCCTGGAGCCCGTCCTCAAGATGGCCGAGCGGCGGCTGGAGTTCATCGACGAAGAGGTACGCGACTACACCTGCACGATTATCAAGCGCGAACGCGTGAACGGCCAACTCGGCGAGTCGCAATTCATGTTTGCCAAGGTTCGCCATGCCGGCCGGCGCAATGGGGAAATGGTACCGTTCAGCGTGTACTTGCGATTCCTGAAACCGAAAGCCGTCGAAGGTCGCGAAGTGATCTGGATCGAGGGGCGGAACGCAAACAAATTGGTCGCCCACGAGACGGGACTGCTGAACTTCAAACGAGCCTGGCTGGACCCGACCGGCTATCTGGCCATGATGGGCCAGCGGTATCCGATTTCGGAGATCGGGATGCGGAACCTGATTGAGGAGCTGCTGAAGAAAGGCGAGCGGGAACGCCAGTTTGCTGAGAGCGAGGTCAAGGAGGTCGAGGGGGCGAAGGTAAATGGTCGCGTCTGCAAGATGATCCAGGTGATCCACCCCGTGCAGCGGCCGCACTTCGAGTTCTACAAGGCTCAGATTTTCATCGACAATGAGTTGCAGTTGCCGATTCGCTATGCGTCCTGGACCTGGCCCACCGAGCCGAATGGAGAGCCAGTGCTCGAAGAGGAGTACACCTACACGGACGTTAAGGTCAACGTCGGGCTCACGGACGAGGATTTCAGTCCGGACAATTCGGCCTACAATTTTCCCAGCCTATAGGCGCGGCAGCCAGGATCGGCTGGAGAACCACTTCGCCTTCATCCGGCCCACTTTCTCAAAGTAGCGGGCGACGGGACGGTGGTCACCGCTTCGTGATCCGTCAGGCGGGCTTTTCGGTCCGTGCCCGGTGCGTTGCTTCGCGCCGCGACTTCGTGTTTACTGTTAGCCGCAGCGATCGAAACCTCAAGCTGTCGGAGCAGGCGATGCGTAGCGGAAGCAACCCGGGGGTGTGGCTGGTAGGCGCCGTGCTGTGGATAGGCGGCTCGTGCCTGGCCCAGGAATTGGCGTTGCGCGACCAGGAGCTCGGGACGCGGCTCGAGGTCGGCTATGCCGTGCGGCTGATCGACATGAACGCCGACCAGCGGCTGGACATTGCGATTGTCGATAGCAAGCGGTTTCTCTGGTTGGAGAACCCGAACTGGCAAGAGCACGTCATGTTCGAGGACAAGGCCGCGCGGAACGACAATGTCTGCTTTGCTCCGCACGATATCGATGGCGATGGGCGGATCGATTTCGCCGTCGGACGGGACTGGCAGCCGAACAACACGGAGAGCGGCGGCACGATCGGCTGGATTCGCCAGCCGGAAAACCCGGCCGCGACCTGGACGTACCATCCCATTGCGGACGAGCCCACGACGCATCGCATGCAGTTTGTGGATCTGGATACCAGTGGTCGCCCGCAGCTGGTGGTGTCGCCGTTGAAAGGTCGCCAGACCAAGGGCCCCGACTTTGATTCTGCCGGCGTGCGACAGTTGGCGTTTACCATTCCGGCTGCCCCGGCGTCCGAATCATGGCCGGTGACCGTCCTGAATGACAGTCTGCACGTGACGCATAATTTCTGGCCGGTGCAGTGGGATCGCGATTCGCCGCTCGAGGTGCTGTTCGTCAGCTTCGGTGGCGTGCATCTGCTGGATCATGGGAAGGACGGAACCTGGCACGCGACCCGGATCGGCGCGGGCGATCAAGAATCCCGGCCGAATCGCGGTGCCAGCGAAATCAAGACCGGGGTGCTGGGCGGCGGCCAGCGGTTCATCGCTACTATCGAGCCTTGGCACGGTGACAAGGTGGTCGTCTATCGTGAACCTCGCGCGCAAACGGCGAGTGACGGTTTGTGGACGCGCCACGTCCTGGACGCCGAGCTCAAGTGGGGGCATGCGGTTTCGTGTGCTGACCTCGATCAAGACGGCCGGGACGAACTGGTGATCGGCGTCCGGGACGACCTGGACGCGCAGGATCCGACGAAACGCCGAGGCCTGCGGATCTATGGGGCTCGGGATCCCGACGGTGGGCGCTGGAGTCGTCAGATTGTGGATCCGGGGAGCGTGGCGATCGAGGATCTCGCTGTCGGCGATCTGAATGGCGATCAGCGGCTCGATATCGTGGCCGTCGGTCGGCAGACGCACAACGTCAAGATTTACTGGAACGAAACCCGACGCTCCGCGCCGTAGTGCCGCTGGCCGAACGTGCCAGGTTGCTTGTCTGCGATTTTCCCGCGTCGATCTCGTGCCTTGCTGATCAGGAGTCCCTTGCCATGTCGCGTCCTTCTCGTCGTTGTTTCCTGCAAGCATCCGTGCTCGGAATCGCGGCGGCAACCGCCGGGAGTTACCGTCGAGCCTGGGGTGCGAATGAGCGGCTGCAGGTCGCGTTGATCGGCTGTGGCGGCCGAGGGACGGGTGTGGCGGCGGAATTCGCGCAGCTCGACGGGGTCGAGCTGCGTTATGTCTGCGATCCCGATGCGAGCCGCGCAGCGGCGGCCGCCAAACGCTGGGGCCAGGCGACGGTCAGCTCCGACTTCCGGCGGGCGCTCGACGACAAGTCGGTGGACGCAGTCATTGTGGCCACTCCCGATCATTGGCACGCTCCGGCGGCGATCCTGTCGTGTGCCGCAGGCAAGCACGTCTATGTCGAGAAGCCGTGTTCCCACAGCTTCCGCGAAGGACGGTGGCTCGTCGATGCCGCTCGCCGCGCGGGCGTGCGGGTGCAGCATGGTACGCAGAGCCGGTCGATCGACCTGATTCATCACGGCGTGCAGCTGCTGCGCGAAGGTGCGATCGGTAAGGTGCTGGTGGCCAAGGCTTGGAACGTCCAACAGCGACCGCCGATCGGCCGAGCATCGCCATCGCAGCCGCCCAGCGGCGTGGATTATGACCTGTGGGTCGGCCCCGCGCCGTTCCTGCCCTATCAGTCGAATCGATTCCACTACACGTGGCACTGGTGGTACAACTTCGGGACCGGCGACATGGGCAACGATGGCGTACATGAAATCGACATCGCCCGCTGGGGACTGGGCGTCGACACGCATCCCAGCACCATCCAGTCGATCGGCAGCAAGTACGCTTACGACGACGATCAGCAGTTTCCGGACACGCAGTTCGCCATCTTCGATTACCCAGGGGACGGCCACGTCGGCAGCAAGCGACAGCTGCAGTTCGAGATGCGGCTCTGGTCGCGCTATGGCCTGGAAGGCATCGACAACGGCAACGCGTTCTACGGCACCGACGGTTGGATGCTGCTCAGCAAGCGCGGCGTGCTCAAATTGTTCGACGAGCGGAATCGTCCGCGCGAGGTGCCGGGCTCGCCGCCCCGGCTGTCCAGTCATTTCCAGAATTTCGCCGATGCGGTGCGGGGCCGAGGCACTCTGCGAGCGGAAATCGAAGTCGGACACCTGTCCGCCGCACTCTGCCATCTGGCCAACGTCTCCGCGCGGCTCGGGCGGACGTTGCACTTCGATCCGACGGCGGAACGAGTTGACGGGGACGACGAAGCTCAGCAGATGCTGGCTCGCACGTATCGCGACGGGCATTGGGCTGCTCCTCCGTCGGTTTAGATCGCGAGCGGGCGCGGAGTCGGAAGTGTGGCCACTTCCGCTACGAGAGGAGGACGAGCGGGCGCGGAGCGGGAAGTGTGGCCACTTCCGCTACGAGAGGAGGACGAGCGGGCGCGGAGCGGGAAGTGTGGCCACTTCCGCGACGAGAGGAGGACGAGCGGGCGC
>JBFWYF010000738.1:0-4258 GCA_050186685.1 Pirellulaceae bacterium | reverse complement strand
GTCGATCACCTGAACTCGTCCGGCTACTTTTCGCTCCGGGCAGGCGATCCCAAGTACGCGTACAACGAGCCGCTGGCGTACACCTACTGGTTGCTGGGCGACGACCGAATGCTGGCTCCAATAACAACGGTGGTCGGTGCCCACAACGGGACTCCGTCGCGGTGGAGTCCCAACTTGGGTTTCTGGACGGAACGCAATGTCGGCTACAAGTTGCTCGCCAACCAGATCGCGTACGAAGTGACCGGCAGTGCTGCCGCCAAGACCAATGTTCAGACAATCGTTAACGACCTCATTTGGCACCAGAACGGTGCCAGCGGTCAGTTGCCGGCCGATCGCGTGGACGGCGGACTCTATCACACCGGCGGACAACACGATGCCAGCGAAGTGGACGACCCAAATGTGCTGATCGCGTCTTCGTGGATGTCGGCGCTGATCGTGGACCCGATGGTGCGCACGTACGGTGTCTGGGAGAACTCCCAGATCGCCGACTTCCTCGTGCGCATGGGGAATTTCGAGAAAGTTGCCTCGAAGACGGACTCCAACGGCCAATTCGGGGGGACGATGCGGTATCCCGACTACCTGATGCGCGCCGACGGAACAAGCGAAAATCGCTCGGACACCGACGTCCAGCATGCCGCGGACGTCGGCGCCGTGGCGGCGTGGGCGACGTACTTCGCCGAGTTGCGGGGCACGCCCGATTCCTCGCTCCGCCAGCTGGCCGCCGATCTGTATGCCACCTACGACTCGGGCGTCAATTACTGGACCCGTCCGGGCGGAACGAACTTCAACGTCTCTCCTCCACGCCGTTACGCTTGGGAGTATAAGAACAGCGGTAGCTTGTCGTGGGCGCTCGCAGGAGAAACTCCGCCCGCGCAGCCCGGCGCGCTGCAGTTCGGTAGTCCAACGTACACCGTGCAGGAAAACGGCGCGACGGCCACGATCGTGGTCACGCGGACCGGCGGCAGTGCGGGAGCGGTCAGCGTCCAGTACGCGACCAGTAACGGCACGGCCACGGCCGGCGGCGACTATACCGCCACCAGCGGCACACTCACCTTGGCACCGGGCGAGCTCAGCCGCACCTTCACGATCCCCATCCTGGACGATACGGCCGTCGAGCCGAACGAGACCATCTACCTGGCGCTCTCCGCCCCCGGCGGCGGTGCGACGCTAGGGACACCCGCCACCGCCGTGCTGACCATCCAGTCCGACGATGTGGGTAACCAGCCCCAGACGATTGTCCTGCAGCAAGGGCTCCTCGGCTACGCCGGCACCACCGACGTCAGCATTTCCAACCAGTATGCGCAGTGGAATGGCGGCAATGGCATCACCGCGTTCGACGGCACCGAGATGGGTGTCTACAGCACTTCCGGTACTGGCAGCTATTCCGTCGAAACGCTCATCCGCTTCAGCAACCTGGGATTGCCCACGGGAACCCCGGTGTCCGCCGCCACGCTGACCGTGAACGTCGACACCTGGTCCAGCAACCCCACGATCCGCGGTTACTATCTGGCCAGTCCCTGGAATGCCACGCCGGGGCCCAACAGCAGCCAGCTCGGCTGGCTGCATCGCGGCACAGGACAGGATTGGACCACCCCCGGCGCACGGGGCGCCGGCACCGACGTCCTGGCCGGCAAGAGCTTCGTCTTGTCCGGGATCACCGGCAGCGGCAATCAGGCCGTGACCGTGGCGCTGGACCCGGCCGTGGTGCAAAGCTGGATCGACAATCCCGCCACCAATCACGGCGTGCTGTTGGTCAACGAAACCACCGGCGCCATCGTGCGGATTCGTGCTTCCGAACATGCCACCGCCGCCACCCGTCCAAAGCTCAGCATCACGCATTCCCAGGGCACGCCCACGCCGCAGCCCGGCGCGCTGCAGTTCGGTAGTCCAACGTACACCGTGCAGGAAAACGGCGCGACGGCCACGATCGTGGTCACGCGGACCGGCGGCAGTGCGGGAGCGGTCAGCGTCCAGTACGCGACCAGTAACGGCACGGCCACGGCCGGCGGCGACTATACCGCCACCAGCGGCACACTCACCTTGGCACCGGGCGAGCTCAGCCGCACCTTCACGATCCCCATCCTGGACGATACGGCCGTCGAGCCGAACGAGACCATCTACCTGGCGCTCTCCGCCCCCGGCGGCGGTGCGACGCTAGGGACACCCGCCACCGCCGTGCTGACGATTGTTTCGGATGATAACGCGCCGCAGCCTGGCATCGTCCTGCCGGCGGGATTCACCCAGTCCAGCGTCGCCACGGGAATTACGGGGGGGACCGCGCTGGCCGTCGCACCGGATGGCCGCATTTTTGTGCTCGAGCAGGCCGGGGCAGTGCGCGTCGTCAAGAATGGTTCGCTGCTCCCTACGCCGGCATTGACCGTTGCGACGCACAGTGAAAGTGAACGCGGCCTGCTCGGCGTCACACTGGATCCTGGGTTCGCCACCAATGGGTACATTTACGTGACGTACACCGTGGGTGGCCCGTCTCCTGCGCCGGCCCACAATCGCGTGAGCCGGTTCACGCTGCAAGGTGACGTCGCTGTACCAGGCAGCGAAACAGTTCTGCTCGAGTTGCCGGACACGACCTATCGCATTCATAACGGAGGAGCGCTCAAGTTCGGCGGCGACGGAAAGCTCTATATCGCTGTCGGCAATGACGTGGTCTGGAACAACTCGCAGGATTTGACAAACCCCTTTGGCAAGATCCTGCGCATCAACTCCGACGGCTCCATTCCTTCGGACAACCCGTTTTTCAATCAGACGACCGGCGTGAATCGCGCCATCTGGGCCATCGGGCTGCGCAATCCGTACACGCTGGATGTCCAGCCTGGCACCGGACTGATGTACATCAACGATGTCGGCGAGGCCGCTTGGGAGGAAATTAACCAGGGCGCTGCGGGGGTGAATTACGGCTGGCCGCAGAGCGAAGGCCATTCCAGCAATCCGCTTTACCAGAACCCGGTGTATGCGTATGGCCATGGGGACGATCTTCACGAGGGATACGCAATAGTCGGCGGCGCGTTCTACAATCCGAGCCAAGCGACTTTTCCCTCGCAGTATGTGGGCAAGTACTTCTACATGGACTACGTCAATGGCTGGATCGACTACATCGATCCGCAGGCCTCCGGCCCCAAGACGCCAGGCAGTTTCGCGACCAACATTCCCACTCGTTACGACGGAGGGCCTGTCGACCTGGAAGTGGGCCCCGACGGAGCGTTGTACTATCTAAACCGCTTGGGAGGCGGGGTCTTCCGAATCCAGTACACCGCGCAGGCGCCGACGGGTACCTTCACGAACGTCACCGTTGCCAGTGGCGTGGGCGCGATCGTCAATCAGAAGTACCAGGAAACGCCCGGGTGGTGGCTGAGCGGTCAGCACCTCGTCGATCTGGACAACGACGGGGATCTCGACTTATATCTCAGCAATCACGGGGGTGGCTCCGTAGTCGCGCGGAACGACGGCCAAGGGCACTTTACACGGTGGACGGGCACCTCGATTCCCGATACGGAGATCCACCAGTTATATGACATCAACGAAGACGGCCGCATCGATGTCAGCATGACCTATCAGGACGGCGGCGGCCGGTGGTGGCTGAATACGTCAACCACCGATTCGATCGCGTTCACGCCCTCAACGGTCACTCGCGAAACCAACTCGGCGCGCTCGCAGGTCATGCTCGATCTGAACGGCGACGGCAAAGTCGATTGGTTGCGGTCGGCTCCCCCTGGGCTGGTCGTCGATTTCGGAAACGGCCAGGGAGAGTTCACTGCCGGGAGCCTCACGTTTCCGATCTCAGGTACTTCGTCCAACAACAACGCCAGCTTTCTGCCGGCGGATTTCGATGGGGACGGCGATGTCGATCTGCTGGTCCTGACCGGCGGTAACTACGATGGCACGGACGGCAAGACCGTCTACTGGCGCAATAACGGCGATCGGACGTTCACCGAGATAGATGGCTCGTCGGGGATTCCAGTCGACGGCACCCTTGCCAAGGGCGTGGGAGATTTTGACCAGGATGGTGATACGGATTTCCTGGCCATCGAAAATCGGTCCCTGCCGCCCGTCGTCTACTTGAATGATGGCGACGGGACCTTCACACGCAAGGCGAACGCCATCGCCGGCGTGGATCCGGGTTCGCTCGACTACAGTTTCTGGGGAATGGCCGTTGCGACAGATTACGACAATGACGGTATCGTCGACATTCTGATGAACGGGAAGTATTTCCTGAAGGTGTTGCGAGGGCTGGGCGATGCGAACT
>JBFWYF010000737.1:0-4263 GCA_050186685.1 Pirellulaceae bacterium | reverse complement strand
TAGCGCTCAATCCAATAAAATTCCTCGGTACCTGGCTGTGCCGCGTCGAGCCCGTCGCCTAACGTCCAGGACACGGCCAACTCGGCCTCGGGAGCGGTCCCATGTCGGCGGGCGCAGTGGAATGACAGTTGGTCACCTTGAATGGTGTATCCGATGGCGGCATGAAAATAAGGCAGGGCGAACCCGAGTCGGGCTCCCCACACTGCGGCCCAGTTGGTCGCGTCCAGTGAAAAGAACCAGACGCCTGGTAGGCCGTCGTGGTGGACATACGTTCGAAAATTTAACTCGTATGTCTCACTCAGAAACGGTACGGCGGGAATACATCTCGGTCGGAGGCCACGAATGGTCAACGGGGTTAGCCCGACCCAGCAGCAGTCATCCCACGTGTCGAGTTCAAGTCCGGCGGGCACGTGGGGGCGAAGCTGTTCCGCCGGTATCGGCCAATGAAGAAAGAGGAGTTTGTCCCAGGTCTGGTACATCAGCGGCTTGCCCTGGGGGCGCTGCCGCAATGACACGCGTTCCTTCGCGAGATGGTCCAATTCACTGCCTCCGTCGGATGGCCCGGGCAGCCGAACGCTCCGTGTGCATCCCGTGCACGCCTCCTGCGTCCACGGACAGGGCTCCATCAGCAAAAAAAAAGCATGGGCCGCTGCCACCGTGTCGGGCTGACCTCGAACGAGTGCGTTGCGCTCCCGTTCTCGCCCGGCGGGGATAGGTGCGGAAACCCGTCAGGACTTGAGGTGCAGCATCTCCTCGATGGCCTGTCGCACCTGATCTTCGTTTGCGGCCCATACAGAATGATGCAGGGCAGCTTATGCAACTCGCAGGCCAGCGGGGAGTCGCGAGAATTCCCAGCCGAACGTGTATCCCGGAATCCCCTGCGGACGACCTTTCCCCAGCCGCCGCCACCTCCCATACTGGAACGCGCTCGTCGCGCGGGCGAACTGGTCGCCACTTGACCGGAAGGGCCGCGTTGAGCGTGGCGTCGGAATCCCGTCCTGTTATTCCACCGGATCCCTCCCATGAAAAATCAGTGGATCTTGCTGCCCACTTGGCTATTCCTTACGGCGTTGATGGCGGTAGCCGCGCGAGCGGCCGACGAAACGCCTCCCAACGTGATCTATATCATCGATGATGAACTCGGGTATTTCGAACCCGGTTTCATGGGCGGACGGACCATCCACACGCCCCATCTCGACCGGATGGCGGCGGAGGGAATTGTGTTCCGCAATGTATTCGCGGGCTCCTCCGTCTGTGCCCCCACGCGCTGCTGCCTGATGACGGGGAAGCATGGCGGCCATGCGTCGGTGCGGGCCAATGGAGGCGGAACTCCGCTGCGGCCGGAGGAGGTTACCATCGCGTCGCTGCTGAAGCCGCTCGGTTACGCCACCGGTGGCTTCGGCAAGTGGGGATGTGGCGGACGCGACTCGACGGGCGTGCCCGAGAAGCACGGCTTTGATGTCTTCTTAGGTTACTACGACCAGGTGCATGCGCACTCCTACTTCCCGCCGTACTTGATTCGCAACAGCGAGGAAGTACCGCTGGCCGGAAACCAAGGCGGCTCGACGGGGCAAACGTATGCTCAGTATGTGATCCACGAGGAGGCGCTACGCTTCATCCGTGAACACCGGCAGCGGCCATTCTTCGCATACCTGCCCTACACGCCACCCCATGGCAATTTCGATATCCCGGACAGCGACCCGGCCTGGGCGACCTATAAAGACCAGCCGTGGCCCGAACCCGCGCGCCGTTACGCCGCCATGGTTACGATGGTCGACCGGCAAGTCGGCGAGGTGCTCGCCCTGCTCCGGGAACTGGGCCTGGACGAACGCACTCTGGTCTTTTTCAGCGGCGACAATGGCGGGGCGGACTATTTCGCTTCGGCAGAGTATCCGCGCGGTATTCATAGCGCCAATAAGCATCCGGTCACGGGACTCGAGTATCGCGGCAAGAAAGGGAATTTGTATGAAGGCGGGCTGCGCGTGCCGTTCATCGCACGCTGGCCAGGGCACATTGCGCCAGGACGCGTAAGCGATCACCTTGGTTACTTTCCCGACGTGCTACCAACGATTGCCGAAGTAGCCGGCGCGAAACCGCCCGCCGATATCGACGGTCTTTCCTTGTTGCCCGAGCTGATCGGCGAGTCGGCTGCGGGGCGCGCCCAGGCGAAGCACGATTTTCTGTATTGGGAAATCAACGGGTGGACGGCCGTCCGGCAGGAGAGCTGGCGAGCCGTACGACCGTCACCTCAGGCCAGCTGGGAACTGTACGACCTGACGACAGACCCCGGCGAGTCGCGCGATGTCGCGTCCGCCCAACCTGAGCGGCTCGCACGGCTGGTTGCGCTGGCCGCAGGAGCTCACGAACCGGTTCGCGAGGGGACTTTTGCCACTACGGAGCGTCACGAACGCGACCGGCGAGCCAAGTTTGGCAAACAAGACGATCCCAGCTACCGTCCCGGCGGTGCCGCGCCGAAGAAAAAGAAACGGCCCGCCGCGAAGTGAGCGTGCTAAGCCGTGCCGGCCACTTCCAGGACGACGTAGAACTCGGATTCCCAGACGATGCGTAGGGATCCCTGGCCGACAGCTTGCTCGATGCCACGCAACAGCGGAGCCTGTCGTTCGTACCACCCGGGAGCCTGGTCCGGTCCCACGGGGCCCTTGGCGAGGACGACGTGCGAGATCGCGTGGGCCTGAATCGCGGCCAGGACCGCTGTTGACGTTCCGTATCGTTCCGGCGGCGTAAACGGTCCCTCCTGAAACAGGGGCGTGCCGACCTGATGGTCTCGCGGCAGGTAATAGCCGCGGTGCTCGAACAGCAGCATCACGCGGGCCTGCGGCGGCGTCTTGGCCTGGAGTGCCTGGACGAGCGGGAGGTAAGCGAGGTCGGTCAAGTTGTGTACGTAGTCGGTGCGGCTCATCACACCGGCCACGGTCAGCCAGGACGCCGCATAATAACCCGCCCGGTGCCACGGCACGCTTAACAGGCTCGTAACCATCAGGATGCCGCTGACCATCGCCCTCGCGCGCCGAGACAGAAGCCGCAATCCGAGCGACCCCACAAGTAGAACGGCGGCCAACGCGGGAATGGCGAAGCGTGCCTGCTGCGACGTCAGGAACCAGAACAGGTACAGCCACAGGGACAGTCCCAGAGGCCACAGCAGCCGAGCTCGCATTCGGCGCCGGCCCCAGGATGAAACCGCCACCATCGCCAGGATCAGCAACACGAGGAACTGCCAACCGAACTCGCCATCGTAGTTGTCCGCCCGAAATGCCAGCAGGATCGGTGCGGTCAGGAAGGACCAGCTGTCCGGGACACCGAACCCGATGCCGCCGATCAGATGATGGTGCCGACTGACTTCCAACTGCGCGGTGTCTTGTGTAAACCAATTCGCCCAGTACGGGTAGAACGGATTGGCGGTGGCCAGCCAGGGACGGAGGTAGAACGGGGAGCAGACGGCCAGCGCGACCGCAACGGCCAGCGCCGACTCACCCACAGCTCGGCGCCAGTGCATGCGGTGGGTGAGGAGTTGACTGCCGTACCAGACGAAAGGGGCTGCGAGCCAGGCGGCCCCCGTCAACTTGACCGCAGCGGCTCCCCCGCTGAGGATGCCCAGCCCCGTCGCCACGGTCCATCTCGACCACCGCTGCCGGCCTGCTACCTGGACCATCAAGAGCAAGGCAACTCCATTCAGCATCTGAAGGGACTCGACATAGCAGTTCGCACTGATCAAGAGCACGCTGTCGTTCAGCGCCGACGCGCATGCTACGGCCAGAGCGGGGCCTCGACCCGCATGCCGCACGACGAGCCGATAGATGCCCCACAAACCGAATGCCCAACACAGCCAGATCAGCAGCCGAGGCGCAATAGGAGCATCCCAGGGTGTCAGCACCCAGAAGAGAATTTCCCCGCTCGCGGGAAAGCCGCTGTAGGGCAGGTCACGGAAGACGTCCAGCGCACCCGCCTGAAACCACCGTCGCGGAAGCTCGTGATGATAAACCAACTCATCCCAGCCGCTGGGATAGCAGAGCGCGGGGCCCAGTGTGACCGCCAACACCCCGGCTGCGGGCAGGCTCAACAGCCATGACTGGCGATTAGGCCTCTGCGGAAGCCCCCCAGCGTCGCGCGTGGGCGCTCTCCCCCGCGCTGTACCGCGCGCTGGCCCGCGCGCTTTGGCACGCCTTCGCTCCGTCATCTACGCGCGGCCGAAGAGAAGGATCGATCGCGTACCCCATGCCGCCAACGCCAGCAGCCAGACGCGCA
>JBFWYF010000736.1:0-4264 GCA_050186685.1 Pirellulaceae bacterium | reverse complement strand
TCCTCGGGCCACGGACGGCGACTCGGCCTTTGAACCCGACTGGCAGGAGCGATTGGCGCTGAAAGTCGGACCACGCGGAGGAGACCTGACGGGCAATGACGATCGCGTGCTTCAGGCGGCCTTGGACTATGTCGCTCGCCTGGGAGGTGGCACCGTACAACTGCTGCCGGGGACCTATACGCTGCGAGCGGCGGTGAGCATCCCGTCCCATGTGCGATTGCGCGGCAGCGGCGCGGACAGCGTCATCACCAAAATTCCATCCGAACGAGTCAAGCTAAGCGCCGATTCCGATTGGTACGATCAGGAAATTACCGTCGGCGAGAAGCACTCGTTCCAGGTGGGCGACAGCGTCGTCCTCATGTCGCGGAATCCGCACACGAATGGCCAGACGGTTATTAAACGCACCCTGGTGGCGCGCTCGGGCAATCGCTTCAAGCTGAATGACGGTCTGCGCGAAAACCTGTGGTTGTCCGGGGAACCCACGTGTGCCTCGCTGTTTCCGTTGCTGACCAGCGAACACACCTCGGATGTGGTCATCGAGAATCTGACGCTCGATGGCAACCTGGCCAACAATGAGAACTTCAATGGCAACTATGGTGGGTGCATTTTTCTGCAGGACTGCAACCGTTACACATTTCGCCAGGTTGAGGCACGGAACTATAACGGAGACGGCATCAGCTTCCAGATCTGCCATGACGTGGTGGTCGACGATTGTCACTGTCACGACAACCAGGACCTGGGCGTCCATCCTGGGTCTGGCTCGCAGCGGCCGTTGATCCGCAATTGTCGGCTCGAACGCAATACGATCGGACTCTTCTGGTGCTGGGGTGTGAAATACGGTCTAGCCGAAGGGAATCGCATCGACGGGAACCGAAACTACGGCATCTCGATCGGGCATAACGACACGGACAATGTGATGCGCAACAACGAGGTCGCGCGCAGCGGCAAGGTCGGCATACTGTTTCGCGACGAGGCGCGGGGCGCCGATTTCTGGCCGAATCGCAACGTGGTGGAAAACAACCGGATCCTGGACAGTGGCGAAGCCAACGGGGTTGCGATCGACGTGCAGGGGCGGACGAAGGACGTGCGCATCGTGGGGAACACGATCCGCGAAACGCGTCAGCCCATGAGCCGTACGGGGATCCGGATCAGCGCCCAGGCCGAACGCATCTTGCTGTCCGACAATGCAATCGACGGGTTTGCTCAAGGCATCGACGATCGGCGGAGTCCTGCCGCCTGAGGAGGGACGATCGGTGACGGCGCGTATCATGTGGTTGAGGCTGGCCGGGATTCTTTTTGTCTGTTGTCCCCTAGTACGGGGCGACGAGGTCGCGGGCCGGCAAGTCGTTCGTGTTCAGGAAGTCGACGGCATTCGCCGGTTTGGTTATCCGCTGACGGTGCCCCTGGAACTTCCTGCCGGAACGCTGCTCACCGACGAGCACGTCCGCTTGCTCCATGCCGATGGTAAGCCGGCGGCCGCGCAGATTACCGCGACGGCTCGGCACCCGGACGGCTCGATTCGGGCATTGGAAGCGGACCTGACTGTCAGCCCGGGGCCTCGGGAGGTACTCGAGTTCGCATGGGAGTACGGGCCCGACACAACGCGCGGACCCGTTCCACGGGGGCTGGCATTCGAGGAAACGGACGACGAGTTCCGTATTTCCGCTTACCGTATCCGCAAGGACGCCAACCCGTTGATTGCCAGCGTCGTCTATGGACGTGAGTACCTTGCTCCGGGTGGCCTGCAGGTCGTGGCGCTGACCGAGGGCGCCGAACTGACGCTGGCCCAGGCCCAACGCCAGTGGAGCGTCGAAAAGAAGGGGCCCGTTCAGGTTCGTTTGCGTTGCACCGGGACACTCGCTGCGCCACGTGGCGCGATGATCCCGTTCGCTCTGACGCTCGAGTTCGCATCGTCGAAGTCCTGGGTCGGTGTCGACTACCAGGTCGGAGCCTCGGGCGAGACGCATCCTTGGAAGGTCGTGACGAAAGTGGATCTGGCCATGGCGGGCCGGCTGCTGTGGGATGCTGACGTCGGCTACTGGCTGTACGGGGTGCTCGAGAAACAGGATCGTATGGTGTTGACCAGCGAGGGATTGCATTGGAGTTGCCGCCTCGGGGCCGGCGACCAGCCTCCGGTGTATGCAGCTTCGGCTTCGCTCGGAAGCCGGTTCCTGGGGTGGGGACACTTCCAGGAATCCCGCGAGAACGGCAATGTGGTGGCGTTTGGCGTGGCAGACGAGCCTTCGCCAGTCGCGCGCACGATCCGGTTGAACAGTCAAGGCGAACTGCGGATTGAACAGCAGCCTGCCGCAGCCGGGACAGCTCATGCACGTTGCTATTTTCACTTTATCCCCGTGCCTGCGCAGCACACTGCCCGGACGAGCCCTGCCGCGATGATGCGCCCGCTACAGATCGTGCCAGCGGCGTTGGCGAGCCCTTGAGAGCCGGCGGTTCAATTGCCCGAAGCCGGCATCTGGTAGACGAGCCACAGCGCACCGATGACGATGGCAATCACGAGCCAAGCGTCCGGTTCCACCAGCCGGCGCCGTGTCTCGACGCGGTACAGTTGGCCCAGAATCGCCACCGACGTGGCAACTACGACTGCCAGACAGGTGAGCGTATGCGTGGCGGACACAGCGCTGAAGATCGGGCCGCTGTGCACCAGGTCGAGCGGCACGAAGATGAGCATGTTAAACGCATTGCTGCCGAACACATTACCGATCGCCAGATCGAACGCCCTCATCCGCAGCGCCGCCAGGGACGAGACCAGTTCGGGGAGCGACGTGCTGAAGGCGACCAGCGTCGTACCGACAAAGGAATTGCCCAGGCCTGACAGCTCGGCCAGTTTTCCGGCGGTGTGAGCGAGCCGTGGGCCGGCGAAGATCAACACGACGGTCGCAACCAAAAAACCGGTGACGGGCTTCCAGAGCGGCGTCGTGGGACGAGCATGTTCGACATCCACGTGGGTAGCTGCGGCTGCCGCCGAAACGCGCTGATCGACAAACACCATGCGCACGCCGAGGGCATAGGCTACTGCGATGCCCCAGGTCGGAAGGCTTACTCCCAGCCACGATGGGGCAGGTAACCGCTCCGCGGTGAAAATCGCCACGCCCACGAGCGCCGTCAGCGCGATGCTCAAAGTTGCCGACAAGGAGTGAGCTGCCGCCTCACGTGAGAACATCCGGCCTCGTGAATGGTGCGACAGATCCAGCAACGCCAGGATCAACAGGTTCATCAGGCTGCTGCCCAGCAGATCCCCCGCAGCCAGATCCGCCAGGCCAATCCGCACCGCCGTGATGTCGACCGTTAACTCGGGCAGCGACGTAGCTCCCGCCAACAGCACACTGCCGACCAGCAATCGGCCAAAGCCAGTGATTTCCGCGATGAGATCCGCGCAGTGCGATAAGACGGTACCCGTTACGACGATGACCAGGGCGAGTACCATGAACTCGCCGACTACGGTTGCCATCCCTGCTCCTTCCGCACGTCATAAACTCGGTCAGCCCTTTTTTAGCTCGATCGGCAATGTATCGATCTTCGCCGCCAGGATAAAGTCATTTTCGCTGAGCCCGCCAATGGCGTGCGTCCAGAGCTCGATCCACACTTTGCGGTAACCCTCCAGGTGCAGGTCCGGATGATGCTCATCCGCCTCGGCAACTTCGGCCACAGCTTGGAAGAACTGCATGCCCGCCAGAAAGTTCTTGACTGTCCAATCCTTGCGGATGCGCTGTCCATCGTGTGTCAATCGCCAGCCTTCCAGTCTGGTCAGCTGCTTTTCCGCTTCGTCACGCGATGCCGGTTCGACGCCCCCTTCACAAGGCTTGCACTTCTTCGCAACCAGTTGCTCAGTTGATTGGACCTGCATGATGTCACCTCGCTGCGTTCATAGGGTTATCGAATTTCCAGAGCCTCATTCGCCCGCAGCCCCTTTCGCCAGAAAGAGGGGCAGCGTTGCGTACGTCTTTCCCCCTCTCTGGCGAACGTGGCGACGGGGGAGCGTTCTGCGTGAGGAATGCAACTTGCATACCTGGAAGTCGCTGTTTCTAATTCAGCACCCTCGGGAAACCCGCTTCGATGGCTCGCGACGGCATTCACATTCTGATCGTCGAGGATAATCCGGCCGACGCCAAGCTCATGAGGCGCTGGTTGGAACGCGCGACGGGAGTGCTGTCGCTGCAGGTGGCAGAGCGAGGCGACTTGGCCGTAGCGGAACTCCGCCGGGCATCCGCGGACGGTCGTGCCTTCGATCTGGTGCTACTCGACG
>JBFWYF010000735.1:0-4267 GCA_050186685.1 Pirellulaceae bacterium | reverse complement strand
ATCTGCATGAGGCATCCTGCGTTGGCGGTGACAACGACGCGGGCACCGGTGGACACGATGTTGTGCATCTTGCGGCGACTCAGCCGGCCCGCCATTTCCGGCTCGGTCAGGTTATAGGTGCCGGCGGCGCCGCAGCACAACTCGGATTCGGGAAGGTCGACCAACTTCAGACCGGGGATTTGCTGCAGCAGGTGGCGCGGTTGTTCCCGGATTTTCTGGGCATGGGCTAAGTGGCAGGCATCGTGATAGGTGGCCGTCACACGCACTTCCCCTCGGGGCGAGATCAGGCCCAGGTCGTCCAGAAACTCGCTGACGTCCTTGACTTGTGCGGCGAACTGCGAGCGGGCGGCATGCGACGCGTCGCGCCAATGATGGCCATAGTCTTTCAACATCGAGCCGCATCCTGCGATATTCACAAGCACGGCGTCCACGGCCTCGGCGCGGAAAGCGGAAACGTTGGTATCTGCGAACTGTCGAGCCGGCTCCTCGCTGCCCGCATGGAAATGGATCGCGCCGCAGCACGCCTGGCCGCGTGGCACGACCACTTCGCACCCGTTCTCCTGAAGCACGCGAGCTGTGGCCCAATTGGTTTCCCGGAAGAGCGCGTCCCCGACGCAACCGGTGAACAGGGCAACACGTGCCCGGCGCGGTCCTTTGGCGGGCAGGAACTCGGGCAGCGGCGGCGGATCGGGCGGCAGCGGCGGGAGCATTGTAAACAACCGCCCCAACCGCGGCGGCAGCAGCTTCCACAATCCGGTACCCAACAGCAGCTTGTCCAGCCGCAGGGCCTGTGCGATCCGCGCGGGAATCAGTGTGCGACGCAACTTGTCGGGATACGGGAACAGACCGAACAGAATGTACCGGTGAAACCAGTCCGCGCTTTTCGACTCCTCGCCACCCGATCGTTCCATGGCCACACGAAACGGCTCGATCAGCTTGCCGTACTGCACACCCGACGGGCAGGCCGTTTCACATGCCCGGCAATCGAGGCATAACTCCAGGTGGCGGCGCACTTCGGCCGTGAGCGGCAAGCGTTCTTCGGTCACCGCCCGCATGAGGTAAATCCGACCGCGCGGGCTGTCGTTTTCGTTGCCCAGTTCCACATACGTGGGACATGATGCGGTGCAGAGCCCGCAGTGCACGCAGTCGAGGAACAGTTCAAAATCGATGCCGGCGCCCGGATTACCAGGCGGCGGCAGGATCGGCAGCAACGGCGTACCTGCCGGCAATTCAGAGCGCGTCTCGCTATCCATCGTCGTCATGGTATGTCACGGACCTCAATACACGAAGCGATCCGGATTCAGGATATTCCGGGGATCAAACTCGCATTTCACGGCCTTCATCACCGCGAGCGGGCCCGTCAGGGGCCCCCAGATGCTTTGGTGTGTCGCCTCGCCGCCCACATGGGACAACATGACGACCGAACCGCTCGCGGCGGTCGCGGCGGACTGCAATCGCCCAATGATACCCTTCGTCATCCCGCCCGCTGGCAGCCGGGCGAAGCGGGCAACCACAATCCCGTTACCCGCATGGGCAAGCCACGAGCAATCGGGATCCAGCGCCAGTAAGGATTGACACCAGTCGGTGACTCGGCTGGGCACCACGCTGGCCTTCACACGGATCGTACCGGCGGGACCAACGGGAAACGCCACAATCCGCTGCAGGAAGGCGGTTGCGTCGTCGTCCAACAAGGTCTGCATCTCGGCAATCCGGTGCTCCCAGAACTCGCGTCCCAGTTGCTCGACCATCCAGCGGACTTCGGGATCGGTGCCTTCCACGGCAACGGCCAGATACAGCCCGCGCGGTGAAAGCGCCGGAGCCGCCGCGTCATTCCCGCGCAGCGCGGGATCCTCGCTCCAGGCCGGCCCCTGCAGGAGCTCAATCGCCGTGGGCGTCGTACGCGAGTGGACCAGCCCCGCCAGTACCGACTCCGCTTGTCGAAGGCCGTCGAGACCGCAGATCACCACCGCCCGCCGTTCGCACAGCGGTTTCAGCTTGAACGTAACCTGGGTGATGACTCCCAACGTTCCCAGCGACCCGGTCAGCAACTTGCAGAAATCGTAGCCTGCCACATTCTTGACGACTCGCCCGCCGCCTTTGAACGGCCGCCCGGTGCCATCGACGGCATGGATACCGATTACGTAATCGCGGATGGTGCCGTAGCCATACCGCCGGGGGCCATTGAAGTTGGTGGCGATCATCCCCCCGACCGTCGCCGCGGACGCCTGGGGCACATCCAGCGGCAGCTGCTGGCGCTCGGCGGCCAGGAGTTCGGCCAGAGACTGCAGCGTCATCCCCGCTTCGACCGTGACGGTCATGTCGCGGGCCGGATACTCGACCACGCGCTGCAGACCGCGCAGCGACAGGGCGATACCCGGTTTGCGAGCCGGCAGCCCGAAATCGAGGCTCGTGCCTCCACCCACCGGATACACGGCTACGTCGTCGCCGCAGCATGCGCGGAGCTGAGCGGTTACCTCGTCGAGGCTGGTCGGCTTGATGGTCTCCGAAACCGGCAGAGAGTCAGTGGTAGGGCTCACAGTTGTTCCAGGAGTCGGACTTGGCATGCAGCAGATTCCGGCAGAAAGTTCGGTGTATGCACCTGTCGGGCCACTTCCCTACACGGCCGCGCGTCGGCCCGGATGGCGTTGTTCCATGCCACATCCGCCGGCTGTGGGCAGCAGCTTGTCCGGACTGAGAATATTGCGGGGATTGAAGGCTCGCCGCAGGTTTTCCATCGCGGTCAGGTCCTCGGGTGAGAACATCTTCCGCATGAAGCTGATCTTCTCGACGCCAATCCCATGTTCTCCCGTCACACTGCCGCCACAGGCGAGGCACTCGTCCAGGATCTCATTGCTGGCCTGCAGCACGCGGGCGACCTGGGCAGCGTCGCGTTCGTCGAACAAGAGAATGGGATGGATGTTGCCGTCCCCCGCGTGAAAGACATTGACGACCCGTAACCCGTGCCGGCTGGCAATCTCCATGATGCGCCGCAGGATGTGGGGCAACCGGGTGCGCGGCACCACGCCGTCTTGGGTACAGTAACTGGGACTGAGACGCCCGATGGCGCCGAACGCCTGCTTGCGGCATTTCCAGAGCTTCTGTCGCTGTTTGGCATCCTCGGCCTGGCGCACTTCGCGAGCTCCACAGCGGCGACAGATCTCGATAATCTGCTCGCGCTGCGCATCCAGCCCCGCTTCCAGACCGTCGACCTCGATCAGCAGGATGGCTTGCGCGTCGAGCGGGAAGCCGAATTGAAAGGCAGCCTCGAGCGCGACGAGGATGCCCTGATCCATCATTTCGAGCGCGGCGGGGACGATACCGGCGGCAATGATTTCGCTGATCGAAGTCGTCGCGTCATCAACGGATTCGAATACGCCCAACATCGTGCGGTATCCCTGCGGGTCCCGCGTCAAGCGGACCCAGACTCGGGTGACGATGATCAGGGTCCCCTCGCTGCCGACGACCGCTCCGACAAGATCCAGGCCATTGGGGTCCTCGGCCGGCCCGCCCAACTGGACGATGCGGCCGTCCGCCAACACGCCTTCCACGCCCAGGACGTGATTCACGGTCACCCCGTACTTCAGGGTGTGAGGGCCGCCGGAATTAGTCGCCACGTTTCCGCCAATGGTACAGGCACCCTGGCTCGACGGATCGGGGGCATAATGGAATCCCGTTCCCTTCAAGGCATTGGTCAACCAGACGTTCACGACGCCCGGCTGGACGACGGCGTATCGGTCGCGCAGGTTGATTTCCAGGATTTCCTTCATCCGGGTGAGCACGATCATGACGCCGCCGCCGACAGGGAGACAACCTCCCGCCAGGCTGGTACCGGCCCCCCGCGGGACAAATGTCACACCGGCTTCGTTGCACAGCGTCACGACGCGTGCGACCTGCTCGGTGGTCCGCGGAAAAACCACGACGTCCGGGCTCTGCTTATCGATCGTGAATCCATCACACTCGTAGACCAGCAGCTCGGAATGCGCGGTCAGGATCCCATCGACTCCGACCACGTCCCTCAGACGGTCGACGAACTCTGCTTTTTGCGACAACATCATGCGGGGATTATAGCCCGGAAGGCCCCCTCGCTAGTAGGCAGGCGCGAGCCACGGTGCAACAGCGAGCCGGCGCGGCACCTTGACGGATATCCCCACGACCGTAGGCTTCATCCAGTCGCCCGAAAATCCCGCAAACCGTCACGCACTGCGAACGGATCATGAAATCGTGTGAATTACGTTGGCTCGTCAGTGTTTCCAGTTCGTGCATGCAC
>JBFWYF010000734.1:0-4271 GCA_050186685.1 Pirellulaceae bacterium | reverse complement strand
GGAGGTTACACAATGCATTCGCCGCAGCCGCTTGCCAGAAATCCTCGACCAGCTCACTGTCGAATGCCCCGATCTTGGGCGACGGAAACGCCGCCTGGAATACCAGAAAATACCGGCCGCTCAAGTAGAGCGCCGACGTGACCAGCGTTTCCTCAATGGGCAAGGTGAAATGACCATAACGCCGGATCCCGGCCTTGTCACCCAGCGCTTGCCGCAGGGCCTGGCCAAAACAGATGCCGACGTCCTCGACCGTGTGATGCTGGTCCACGTGCAGGTCGCCGCGGGCCGTGACACTCAAATCGATGGCCGCGTGCCGGGTCAGCAGTTCCAGCATGTGATCGAAGAAGCCTACGCCCGTCTGGATCTCTGCACGCCCGCTTCCGTCGAGGTTTAACTCGAGCTGAATCTGGGTCTCTTTCGTCTCGCGCTGGATTCGTGCTGTTCGCATCAGTTTTCACTTCGTTTGGCTGACGGTGGACTCATGGTTTACAGAGCGCGGCGAGTTGCAGCAGACAAGCGCTCACCTGCTCGTCCGTGCCCACGCTGATTCGTAATCCTTCGCCCCAACCGCGATAGTTCATGTATCGGACGAGAATCTGGCTGGCTTTCAGCGACTCGTACAGCGACTTTGCCGGTTGCACCGGATGGGCGCACCACACAAAGTTGGCTTGGGACGGAACCACCTGAAAACCCAACTCCTGCAGCCCGGCGGCCAGCCGCTCGCGCGTCGCCAGGATCCGCGCTCGATTGTCCCGCAGCCACGCCTGGTCGTCGATGGCCGCCGTGGCCGCCGCAATCGACAGCGCATCGCAGTTGTACGAATCCTTGACCTTCACCAGCTGCTCGATGACCGGCGGTTGGGCCACCAGGAAACCGAAGCGGAGGCCGGCCAGCGCGTACGACTTGCTCAGCGTGCGCGACACCATGACTTTCTCGCTGCGCCGCACCAGTTCCAGGCAGTCTTCGCTGGCGAAGTCCACATAGGCCTCGTCGACCAGCAGCGGGCAAGGGAGCCGTTCAGCCAGCTGCCAGACCCGCTCGCGCGGTATCATCGTACCGCTCGGGCTGTTGGGATTAGGCAAGAACACCAGCCGCAATCGATCGCGGCCGGTCGCGAAATCGTCTCCCAGCGACCAGTCGTCGCGGAATCGCACTTCTTCCGCATGGGCTCCCTGCAATTCGGCCAGCGACTTGTACAGGATGTAGCTGGGATACGGCAGCCGCAGGTAGTCGCCTTCTCCGACCATCGCCCGCGTCAGGATCGTCAAGATGTCGTCGCTGCCATTGCCGCACAGGATCCAGTCCGGTTCCACTCCGAGCACCTCGGCGGCTCGGACGCGGAACGCACTGGCCATCGGGTCGGGATACCGCTGCAATCCGCGGTCGACCGCCGCCCGGATCGCCGCCCCGACTTTGGGAGAAGGCGGGTAAGGGTTCTCGTTCGTGTTCAGCTTGATGAACTTGCCGCCCTGGGGCTGTTCACCCGGGACGTATCCCGCCATCGCTGCGATCTGGGAACGCACAAACATGGTAAGCCGCTTCCTATGTCTCTCATTCTGGCCGCCAACCGCTTTCCGGCGAATGGCTGCCAAGCTTCCCGTCTCCTGGCCGCTCGTCGACCGCCTCGCCGCGTCACGGCCCTCCGCCGCCGGGCCGGCGGATGTCGACGCTCGCGCGATGGGCCGTCAGCCCCTCGACGTCCGCCAGCCGCTGTACGTCCGGCCGGAGCTCGTCGAGCCCTTTGGGGGTACAGTCGATCACGCTGCTGCTGCGCAGGAAGTGATTGGCCGATAGTCCCGAGGCCCACCGCGCTGTTCCACCCGTGGGCAGCACATGCGAAGGCCCCGCCGCGTAATCGCCGATGGCTACGGGGCTGTAATTGCCC
The DNA here is from genome assembly GCA_050186685.1 of Pirellulaceae bacterium. Lineage (GTDB taxonomy): Bacteria > Planctomycetota > Planctomycetia > Pirellulales > Pirellulaceae > CAZFLF01. The sequence goes on along the minus strand of JBFWYF010000734.1, from coordinate 2,386 downwards.
AGGAATGTCGCGCCGGCGTTGCGGAGCCGCGGCAGGAGCCGCTCGGCGTCGTCGACCGCCACGTGCAAGTGCTCGGGTGCGATCTGGTTGGTCAGCTCGCACGCTTCCGCCTCGTCACGCACGAGGATCAGTGCCCCGTAAGCCTCGAGGCTTTGCACCGTGACTTCACAGCGGCTCAAGAGCGCTACCTGGCGCTGCAGCTCGTGGTAAGTCCGTTCGAGCGTCGGTTCGTGCCACGTGATCAAGATACTGGCGCCCGGAGCGTGTTCGGCCTGAGCCAGCAGGTCGGCAGCCGTGAAGTCCGCCCGAGTCGACGCGTCGGCAAGCACGACCACTTCGCTGGGCCCGGCTATGGAATCGATATCGACCTCGCCAAACACGTACTTTTTGGCCAGGGCCACGAATAAGTTACCAGGGCCGACAATCTTGTCGACGGGCGGAACGCCGTCTACACCATAAGCGAGCGCAGCCACTCCCTGCGCACCGCCGATCCGGTACACCTCGCGAATGCCGATTTCGCGGCAGGTCGCGAGTACCGCGGGATGATGAGCGCCGAACGGGGTTGGCGGGGCAACGACAACGACCTGCCGGACGCCGGCGGCCAGCGCCGGCACGGCGGTCATGAGCACCGTGGACGGATACGCAGCGGCGCCTCCCGGCACGCAGATGCCGACTCGCTCGAGCGGCGTGTAGCGTTGGCGCAGCACAAGTTCGGGGCTGATCGCCACTTCGACGTTGTGATGCAGTATGGCCCGTTGGAATTTGAGGATCCTGTCGCGAATGCGACGGACCGTCTGCAGGAACTGCGGATCGGCCTGAGCGTGTGCGTTTTCCAGCTCTTCGTCGCTGATGCGGAGCGTCTCGCGGCGCAGCGCAGCGCGATCCAGCTTCTCGCAATAGTGCAGCAGTGCGGGCAATCCCTGGTCGCGCACTTCGGTGCAAATGCGCGCGACAACCTGTTGCGGCGTGAGTGGCTCGCCAAACACTTCCAGCGTTTTCTGCCGTCCCGCCTCGCTGACGATCTCCCCGCTGCGCGGGCTCAATCGTTCGCGCAAGGCCCGCAGGGCATCCTGGAAGTCATGCTGGCGGGTGTTCAAACGAGGGATTTGGAGGGTGGTCGGCGGCATCAGGGAACTCGTAACGAGGGACATCCCGGCAGCACAGAGGCCTCGCGCCTGGCCAGGGCGGGCGGGATGGCGCGCCCCCCTGGGACGGCGTACGCGTCCGCTACCTGTCAGACGGCGGAACGCCAAGTATGTTCGCGCCCGTCCATTTCCGCTACCCGTGACGTGCCTGTATCGGTTCGCAGCGGAATTCGCGAGCGTCCACCGCCGCTCGGCGCAAGCAGAGTTGGAAGTCGAGTCCGGTTCGCTTTGGCAAGTGCCTGTGGGGGCAGGGCCCACAAGATCCACCGGCACCGGTTCGCTCCCTCCCCCCAGGGACTTGCCGCGAAAAATGCCGATCTACCTGGGTGATCATGTCGGCAAGTGCCTGTGGGGGAGGGCCGGGGAGGGGGCACTTCGCTGCGACGTAGAAAGCGCCATAGTCCCCTTTCTCCGTGGTAGGTCGCTTTCGCACCGCACGGGCGAAGTTGGGCTAAGGTTGCTGAGACAGCTCCCGGGCCCCCCAAAGGCCCACGCCGAGAAATCCCCGACCTAAACCGATCTGGACCTTTGCATTGCGACACGGGAGAGCTAAGATTGCCGATGTTTGGAGGGTATCCGAATTGGTGAGGAGCCACACTGGAGATGTGGTGCCGGGAAACCGGTTGCGGGTTCGAATCCCGTGCCCTCCGCTTGCGCGCGTTGCACCAACTTAGCAACGTGCCGTTTTCTGCGGAAGTCTCGTAGTTCTCGCTCGGCGGGTGCGTCGCCTTTCGACACGCTTCCGCGCCCTGCTGCACCGGAAGCGGCACCGCCGGTGCGGGCGACGGCTTGGCAGTCGTTGCCCGCTCGAAGTCGCCGTCGGTCGTCAGCAGGTAGTGCCGCAGGGCGATCGTCGGCCTATTGCCCTGCCAGGTGGTGACGACTCCTGGTCCAGTTCCGTTTCACGGATCGACCGCACGGCGTGGAACAGCTTCGGACCGGACTGCAGCATCGCTCGAAGTCCGCAACGTACGGTGGCGGACCCGTTGCAAGCGAGTTTGCCCCGCAGGCGACACGTTATTACAAGGATAGACCATTGGTGTACCTCGCCATTCGATGCAAAGGATCACCATGATCAAGTACCTCGTCAAGCACGGAAACAGTTGGGCGTTGGTGATCGACAAACCGGTGCTCGAATTGCTCAAGCTCGATTCGCAGACTCCGCTGGAAATCACGACCGACGGGCAGTCGCTCGTCATCGCTCCGGCAAGGGCAAAACGCTGCCGATCGTGGAAGCGTTA
>JBFWYF010000733.1:0-4280 GCA_050186685.1 Pirellulaceae bacterium | reverse complement strand
CCGCCCAGGCGCTGACGTTGCTGAACGATCCGTTCGTCCTGGCCATGGCCGAATACAGGAGCACGCACGTCATGGAGGACGGTGAGGCCACCGTCGAAGAACGGGCGGCCGCGATGTGGACTCAGGCGTTGGGACGGCAACCTGCCCCGGACGAGACCGCTCGGCTCGCTCGCCTGGCACGCCACAGCGCGGAACTGCGTCGAGCGGCTGAGGGACAAGCGACGGCGGGCGAGCCGGCCGACGTACTGCGTGGTCAAAGGGCATGGCAAGATGTCGCCCATGCGATCTTCAATCTGAAGGAGTTCAGCTATGTCCCGTGATCCGAACGGAACGTCGAGCGGCGCGGGCGGGTGTCCAGGCTGCCTGCCCCCGGCGGTCACGCGACGGGACTTCCTCCGCCGAGCGCGGCTCGGGTTTGGCTGGCTGGCGTGGACGGGGCTCGCCAGCCAGGCGGCGTGGGCCGAGACGCGGCGCCCGGTCACGCACCACGTGCCGCGGGCCCGGCACGTCATCTTTCTGTTCATGGATGGCTGGCCATCTCACGTGGACACGTTCGATCCCAAGGTCGAACTCGACAAACGTCATGGTGCGCCGGCCAAGTGGAAAGCCGATGTGTTGTCGCAGGGAACGAGTGCGAACCGCAAGTGGCTGAAAAGCCCCTGGTCGTTTCGGCAGCGCGGCGAGTCGGGGCTGTGGGTCAGCGAACTGCTTCCGCACGCAGCGACGGTGGCGGACGAGCTCTGCGTGATCCGATCCATGGTCGGGGAATCGCCCCTGCATGGGGCCCAATCGCTATTACTGCATACCGGCCGATCGGTGGCCGCGGCGCCCAGCATCGGTTCCTGGATCAACTACGGTCTGGGCTCCGAGAACGAGCAACTGCCCGGGTACGTGCTGCTGAACAACGACTGGATTCCCAACGGCGGCTTTCAGAACTTTGCGAGTTCCTACCTGCCGGCGACGCATCAAGCCACGCTGGTGCGGGCGAAAGGGACTCCGATCGACAACATCGAACCGGCCGACCCTTTGGAAATCCAACAGGCGAAGCTCGCCTTCCTGCGTGAACAGGACCGGGCTACGGCTTTTTTGCTGGGCGCCGAAGAGGCGATCGAGTCGGCGATTCGCAATTACGAGATCGCGGCGCGGATGCAATCGCTGATGCCATCGCTGTGCGACGTGAGCCAGGAGACGGCCGAGACGCACCGCTTGTACGGCGTTGATCGAAGCAACGATTATGAACGGCTGTACGCCCTACAGTGCCTCCGCGCCCGCCGGCTGGTCGAGGCAGGGGTCCGCTTTGTCGAGATCACATGCCCGAATACCCACGGCAACAACTCGCCGTGGGACCAGCACGGGCAGCTGAAATTACGGCACGAGGAAAACGCGCGGATCACCGATCAGCCCGTCGCGGCCTTGATCAAGGATCTCAAAGCTAGGGGATTGCTCGACGATACTTTGGTGGTCTGGGCGGGCGAGATGGGCCGCACACCCCACAGCTCCGGCAACGACGGTCGCGACCATCATGTCAGCGGCTACACGATCTGGCTCGCCGGGGGAGGGGTCCGCGGTGGGATGACCTATGGCGCGACGGATGAAATGGGGATGAGCGCCGTGGAAAACCGTGTGGATATCCACGATATTCATGCTACCCTGCTTCATCAGTTGGGTATCGATCACGAGCGGCTGACATTCCGGTTCGGCGGCCGCGACATGCGCCTGACCGACGTGCATGGCCGAATTCTCCATTCCTTGTTAACCTGAATCTTCCGATCCCGGCTCCTGTGTGTTGCGGGTTGCCGCAGTCGTGGTGTCTGGGGGTACGCATTCCCTGTCGAAGTCCCGTGTGGGTGGCCAACGTAGCGATGCAAACAATGCAGACTTCCTCGACAATGCGCCGGCTGTTCGGATGGCTCGTGCTCGTTTCAATCTGGCTGGCCCCGGTGCTGGCCCGTGAGTGGACCGACTCGACGGGCAAATTTCGCGTCCAGGCTGATTTGGTTGCGGTGCGTGGCGAGAACGTTATCCTCGAACGTGAGGACGGCAAAATCCTGACCATCCCGATCGAGCGATTAAGCGTCGCGGACCGGGAGTTCCTGAAATCTCCGCCCGCACCGGCCCCCGAGGCACCAACACCGGCGAGTCGACCGGCCGCCGCCGCGCCGGCGGTGGCACCTCGCGGGGATGGCCCGAAGTTGGCCCAGCGGACGCAGCAGATCCTGCGCACGGCTTGTTACCGCTGCCATGGCGAGGACGGGACCAGCGAAGGTGGATTCAATTTCGCTATCAACCTCGGCAAGCTGTCCCGCACTCTCGCTCGACCCGGCGACGTGGCTCAATCGCAATTGTGGGCCCGGATCAGTGCCCGGGACGACAGCGTCATGCCGCCCGTCGGAGAGTCGCCGCGACTCAGCGAAGAGGATCTCGCCACGGTGAAGGCCTGGATCGAAGCAGGTTCTCCGGCACTCCCCTCCACGGAATCGCGGCCGTTCATCACCAACGAACAGGTGATGGATGCCATCCTCGCGAACGTGCGCGCGCAACCGGAGCGATCACGGCGCTTCATGCGCTATTTCACGCTCACGCACCTGTACAATGCGGGCGTGTCGGAAGACGAGCTCCAGACGTATCGAAACGCATTTGCCAAGCTGCTGAACAGCCTCTCCTGGAATACGGATCTCGTCAGCCCCCAGCCGATCGACGCAGCGCGTACGGTCTTCGGCATCGACATGCGCGATGTGCATTGGAACGGCGAGATCTGGCAGTCGATCGAGGAAGCGAACCCGTACTACCTGCAGCTGACGAGCCCCTCGGCCCTGGCGTGTTATGACGAGACTCAATCCGAGATGCCGTATGTACGAATCGATTGGTTCGTATTCGCCGCGTCGAAGCCGCCGCTGTACCATTCCGTGCTGAATCTGCCGGACAGTGATAGTGCCTTGGAGGAACTGCTGAGGATCAATGTCGCCGCGAATATCGACCAGGAGCAGGCGATCCGCGCCGCATTCAATCGATCGGGCGTTTCCCAGCACAACCGGCTGATTGAGTGGCATAAGTCGCCCTACGGCAGCTACTGGAAGAGCTATGATTTCGGTGGCAGCACGGGACGTCAGAACCTGTTTCAGTATCCGCTGGGGCCGGCGAGCGATGGCGATACGTTTCAACACGACGGCGGCGAAATCCTGTTCACTTTGCCCAACGGGCTGCAGGGTTATCTGCTGCTCGACGGAAGTGGGCAGAGGATCGATCAGGGGCCGACGAGCATTGTGAGCGACCCGAAGCGTCCGGACAAAACGGTGACCAACGGCGTCTCCTGCATGTCGTGCCACTACACCGGTGTCATTCCGAAGCGCGACGAAGTGGGCGGCGCCGTGCGGGCCAATCGTGGCGCCTTCGACGAAGCAGACGATATCCTGGCCATCTATCGCGAGCCGGAAGAGCTCGACCGGATTTTCGAACGGGACGCGCAGCGTTTCGCCGGTACGCTAAAGAAACTGGGTATCGCGAGTCTCAGCCGCAGCGGTGAGCCGGTCTCGGCGATGGCGGCGCGATTCGAGCAGGAGGTGGATCTGGCCTATGTCGCGTGCGAATTTGGGTTGACCGCGCCGGATTTTGAGCAGCGATTGAACAAGGCGGAAGTCGTGGCGCGGGCGTTCAGTCCGCTCAAGATTCCCGGTGGGACCATCAAACGCGACGTGCTGAAATCGATGTTTGCCGACGCAGCCGTCGACCTGAAGCTGACGTCTTCCGCGAACGCTTCGCGAATCGCGAGTCTGCCGCGGGCGGCGACCGAGCGGGCCCCGCGCGCGGCGCCCCCGATGTCGACAGGCAAGAGTAACGCCGGCAAAAACAACGCGGGGGTCGAACATGCCAGCTTCTCCGACTTGACCTGGGGCGTCCAGTCGCTCGCGTTCTCGCCGGACGGACGGCTGCTGGCCGCCGGGAAGCCGGATCGGGCGCTATGGATGTTCGACCTGCAACATCGCAGCAAGATCAGTGAATGGAACGGGCTCGATTCCTTGCAGAGCGTGTCGGCTTGCACGTTTGTCCCCAACGGGTCGCAGCTGCTGACGGCGGGACGGACGGGGCAGATCCTGATTCACTCGGTCAGCAGCGAAGGGGTACTGAAGGAAATTGGGCAGTTCGCAGGGCACTCCCAGGAAGTGACGTGCCTGTCCGTGTCCAGCGACGGGCGTTATGCCGTATCCGGTGGCCAGGAAAAGATGGCTCGTTGCTGGGAGATTCGCACGGGCCGCGAGCTCGGAGCGACGCCGCAGTTCGCC
>JBFWYF010000732.1:0-4286 GCA_050186685.1 Pirellulaceae bacterium | reverse complement strand
ATCACCGACTCGCTCGTGAGCGTCCGTCTGCAACCAGTACACAAACTCGAGCGCCCGCTGCCGGGCGTCGGCATAGATGATGCGCCGCTGGGCGGGTGTCATATCGACGATGTTCTTCTGGCTTGCTCCAGGCTCGTCTTGCTCAAGAGCCGCCGCGACGTGAGAGGGGAGCGTGCTCAGGGGATAATCGTGCGCGGGCCAGTTCAGCATGACGGCCTCGGTGCCTGGCACGAGGCCCAGGTGCCGTCGATCGACCATTCGACGATGCGTATAAATGCACCAGCCGGCCGGATTATAGATACCGCCGCTTCCGTCCCAGTCGACCCACGGAGGAGCTTTCCGCCAATCCGCGAATGAACGGGCATCGTAGCGAGCGGGACGCGTAATCGGGCTGTCGCTTCCAGATTCCCGCAGCAAGGGACACCAGCTGATCGGGTTCATCTCCTGGTGGCCGCCGGGCTCGAGCCGTTCCGGAGCACTCGGTTCCCCGAAGCGCGCCTTCAAGTCGGGGCCGGCCATGTATCCGGCGCCGCTCAGCCGGATCACGTCGCCCCAATCGGAAGCGTCGATCGTTAGCGTGGCGGCGACTTCAAGGCGCTGGGGGCCGCCGGTAATAGGCCGAAACGTGACGGAGCTCACCGAACCCGTGGCGACCGCCACCCGGGTCGGCTCCCAGCCACGCAGAATTCGGATCTGGCCGCTCCCTCGTTCGGTGTAAGGTGCCATCCAGTCTTCAAAAATCTGCGCCGCGGCGCGAGGCTCGATCGTCTCCGTTCCGCACCAGGCGTTCCCGGGCGTGGCTGTACCATATCGCTCGCGGTTCCATTGCCGTATCCGCTCGACGATTTCCAGAAACGCCCCACTGCGGGGAAAGTTAACTCTCTTACCGTCAACCGTCGTCCATTCATCGATAGGACCAATGCCTTGCGTCGAGAACTGACCACCCAGCCATTCCACGTCGGTGACCAGCACAATGCCGCGCACGCCCAGCCGCGCTGCCTGGACTGCTGCCGCGCAGCCCGATTCGTCGCCCCCCACGATCAACAACCGCGCGTCGATCCGCTCGGAATCGTTCGCTGACCCCACGGACACGGTGGCGGCCAGCAGCGAGATTACCGCGAGCACGCGCACGCGCTCGACTCGTCGCCGGCCAACGGCCAGATCGTGGAACCGGCGAGGGGCAGCATTCATCCAGGCTTGCGAAATCCCGCAGGGAACGAATGGCACGTTACGGTCCTTTCCGGTGGCGCGAACGTTGCCCGGCCCGTTGCAGCTGACCGAGCAGTTTCCGGACGGCCCGTTCCTTGGCCTTCGCCTCGACCTCGATCGTAACGTCGAGCGTGCGCCAGCAGCGTGGTACGTCGCGAATATCAATGAAATCATGGTGACATTCGGGGCGAGGCCCGTTCCATCCGAGTTGCGGGCTGGAGATATGGAATAGTGGTTCGCGATTCCAGGTGGCCATAGCTTCCTGCGTGGCCTCCTCAATCGACAGCGAGTCCGCATGGCAACGGTGGTGATGCACATCGTAAACCAGCGGAATACGCGCGGCGCGGCAGATAGGCAGCAGGTCCGCGGGCGTGAAAACCTTGTCGTCGTTTTCCACGGTGAGTCGCGAGCGGGCTCGGGGGGAAAGGCGTTCGAGTGCCTGAGCGAATCGGTGCAACGCGGCGGGCTTGTCTCCAAACGCGCCGCCAGCGTGAATATTGACGACGTCCGCGCCGATCCAATCCGCTACCTCGGCCTGGTACTCGAGTTCGGCCAGCGACGCTTCGACGACGTCTGCGCGCAGCGAGTTGAGCACCACGAACTGATCCGGATGAAAACAAGTGCGCAGATTGTGGGCCTGGGCGAACTCGCCACACGCCCGGAACGCAGCCTGTATGACATCTCCGTGCGGCAAATCGGCAAGGGAGTATCCGTGTGCGGGATGCGTTTTCAAAGGCAGAATCTGGCTGTTGACCCGAAAACAGCCGATGCCGTGCTGGTCGCAGTATTGCAGCGCCGCAAGGAGCGCCTCGGCATTGGCCAGGCACAATGCTCCCAGCTTTGTCAGCGCGTCGACACGGCTCAGCCGGGCGACGGCCACGGCGCGCGTCGTGCCAAAGTGGATCGGTTCGTCACGGAAAATACAGCAGAGTCCCAGACGCGGCACGTGCCCACCACTCCCTCGACGAAGCCCCTTTTTGCCACTCGTAGCCCCTCTCGCCAGAAAGGGGGTGGGGCAGGTCATCGGCGCCCACGTTCTGGCAAACGCGGCTACGGTTTACCACTGGTCCCGCAGCCGCGCGATGGTCTGATCGACGAGAATCTGTCCCGCCTCGGGGCCGACCTCGTTACTCTCGGCGATGGCGCTGTAGCCGCCTCCCGCGACGGCCCGCGCCGACGGCAGATAGGTCCCGGGACCGGCCAACTGGACGACAAACGTCTGCAACGCCGGGCTCCGCGATTTCAGCTGAATCGCGTAATCCGTGTACAGCTCGAACGGGTTCGTGCAGATCGCGATGTCGCCCAGCCGAATGACGTGAAGCTCCATCCGATAGGGTTCGACGCTTCCGGCCAGCTGTTGTTCGTAACGTCGCACGACTCCGCCGTGCCAGTACACCAACGTCTGTTTGCCAGGTTGCGGTGCCAGTTCTTCGACCTTGGACTTGGCGAGTTGCCATTCCCGTTCCGTGACCTCCCGCCGCGGCAATTCGAGTTCGGACACGTGGTGCACGAGCGGCAGATCCGCATGCATCTCTTGCCGGGCACCCTCGAAAGCTTCCGTCCAGGCCGCGACGAGTCGCCGGGCGATTTCTTCCAGGCGGTCGAGCCCGCGGAGCCGCATCATCCGCTCTTCGGCTTCTTTACGGAACATCAGGTGCGGCGACTGGTCACCCGCTCCGCCGGTCCAACCGAGCACGTGCAGTTCGGGCCCCTGCGCGGCACGCAGCGCTTCGCGCACTGGGTGCCAGAAATCGGCGTTGATGAACCTCCGCCCTTCGACTTCCTGCGCCGGGCAGGCCACGTTTACGGCCGTGGCCATCAACCGATCGCGTTCGTCCCAGACGAACAGCACCTCGACTCCGTGGTCCTCGTATCCTTCGATCATGCGGAAATTTTCGGTGTTCGTCCGGCCATACATGGCAGCCGAGCCGTCCTGATAGACCGATCGGCGGTTCTGCCCCAGGACGGCATGGCCCAGTCCCCAACCGAGTTTCGCGGGCCGACGCGCCTGCCAGGCCGCGACGATGCCGTCCGCCACGCGATCGGCGAAAAAGGCGACATACTCGGTCGGCTGCATGACACCTTGCGGTGGGATTTCATACACACCTTCCAGCAGCACTGGCGCTGTATGCGTGTGCGTCGCGCTGAGCACGATCTTGTGGACGGGAAAATCGGGCAACTGGGATTGGACGCGGGCGCGCGTCTGGGCTAGGACGTCCCGCGGGATCGCGACCAGGTCACAGGCGACCAGCACCGCCACTTCCCGCTGATCGGTGCCCTCCCGAGACTCCAGGGCGAGGATGCTGGCCATCACGGGCGACTCTACCCCCGTGGAAATGCGAGTATGTAGTTGTCCCCACAACGCGATGGGCCGCTCGGGAGTGATGTTGACTGTCGTGGCTCCCGCGCGCAGTTCGCCGCCGTGCGCATCCGCCGCCAGGGTGATGAAGAGCGCGGCGAACGGGCCGGCGAGACCGGCGAAAATCCGACGAGACAACATGCGTGGCTACTCCGGGCGGTGGAACGAGGGACCGCCGGGCCGGCGGTCAGACCAAATTAGGCGATGTCCCGGACAGCTTGTCCAGCCCGCTTGGCTAACCAGACGGCTCGGAAGCCGACGGCTGCGGAGCCAGCGCAGCCGTCCAGCCCGCGGGGGCCGCGATTTCCGGCTGACGGACGTCCAGGGGAATGTCGTCCCCCCACGAAGGAGCGAACGTACAGCGGCTGAGAGGTGACGTACCTCGCGTCGGCGTAGCCGGCACGAGATAGGTGCTTGACAACGCCCCACTACGCCGTCATTCTTCGACTGCCCCGCGTACCGCCGGGGCGATGCTGACGCTATCCGCATCGAACAGGTTCAACCTGGGACTGAGCTGGCGGGGTGCCAAGGAACGGCCCACGAGATTAGCGTCCTTTCGTATGCCGAGGCGTGGCGGATGTTCCGCGCCGACAGCCAGGAGATCGCAATCCTGGACTCGGCTCCACGAAAGTAACACCCACAACCCTCACAGGGAATGTCCTCCTCCGGCTTCAGCCCATGTGCCGTGACCCTCGTTGTCCCGACGTGGTATGATGCG
>JBFWYF010000731.1:0-4289 GCA_050186685.1 Pirellulaceae bacterium | reverse complement strand
TGAAAATTTCATTGAGGGGGGGCTCCTTTGATTGAGAGTGATGAAGCGGTACGACGCGACCACGTCGTCATCTGAGATGAAAGCCGAGCACCAGCAAGACGATGCAGGCGCGAAGCACACTCCAGAGCAGGTCGAACAGACTGGCGCGCCCGTACTGCCAGGCGGCGAAGACGCCGAAGGTGAGCCAGATGGCCCAGACGAGACCGAGGGTCAGCGTGATCCCGGCAATGGCGACCAGCAGTGTGTTGGGGTCGACGCCGGCGCCAGCGGCGAATGCGGCGTTTTGTTCGGCGGTCATCGTGTCGGCTCACCGTCGATAGTCCCCGGTAATCGGAGGAAACCGGCGTGGCTCAGCCTGCGGCGCATTCAGATGTTCTTCGATCCCTAACCGGATCCGGGCGATGTCCTGGCGCAGCCACGCGTACTGAAAGCGAATGCGGGCATCGGGATCCGCTTGGGCTTCGGCGGTACGGAGCAACGGTTCCAGCGCATCCAACTCATGCACCAGACGAGCCAGGGATTCGCGCTCCGCGTCGACATCCGCGAAAAGCGGCGTAGTCAGCAGTAAGGTGCCGAAGAAGCCGGCGGCCAGTGTCCCTGTGCGCATGGTGTCGTTCGCCAGAAATTGTCTGGCGGCGAGTGTCCAGGTTGACAGCGTTTCTGACGATTCGAAACCACGAATCAGAGGCGTGCGCTTTATTTGCTATATTCCGCAGAAACGCGGTTTGGGCACTGAACGTCAAGACGAACTCCCATGAATATTGCGTTACTGATCGACTGCGAGAATGTTTTCCGCCAGTGGATCGGCACGGCAAGATGCCGGACGTGATGCTTTACTCCGGAAAGACGGACTGGCTGCTTCTTGTTTAGTCCGTGACCAGCCACGGCGCCGTCGATGCCAAGCGCCACAACGAACTGGCCGCGCTGTTTAAGGACACAAAATCCGCCCTTTGTTTATGTCACCGCATACGATGGTTCGGCGCAAAGACGCCGTGCTAGCCCGCATTTCTCACCGAGCCCTCGATTGTACGAACATTCAGTCGGTGGTGAGAGCCATGCTGGGGATGACGATCGGGACCGCGCCGCGTGACGCGATTTTCAGCGTAACAGGCAAACGGGCCCACCCGACCGTGTCGGTTTTCGGGTGAATGGCGTTGGAAGATCTCTGTTTCGTGGGGGCGGCTTAACGCGCCGCGGCGTTCAAGGCATGGAAGGCAGCGATGAACTCCCGCTGGTTCGGGCAGGCACTGCTCATCGCGAGCTTGACCCGCCGCACGCTGACCGTGACCACGGCGCCAATCTTCAACAGACGCAAGCGGAGCGTCGTCGCACAGGCCCGCGCCAGCGAGGTACCCGCCAGGCCGATGCGTCGCAAGGCATGCATCAGCACATAAGCCGCTGAGGCCCACCACAGGCGGAGTTGGTTGCCGCGCAGGGTTTCGGTCGAGAGCCGGTCAGCGAACAGGTCAAGCTGGCATTCCTTGATGCGGTTCTCGGCCTCGCCGCGCGCACAGTAGAAGTCCTCGTACAGCGCCCGTGTCGAGAAGCGCCGCTTCGATAACGAGGTGACGATAAAACGCGGGTTGGATTTGTCGCCCGTCTGCTCGGCCTTGGCCACTACGCGCCGTGACCGGCTCCAGCTTTTACGGGTCTGATAATCCAATTCGCGGAAGCGTCGGGCCGGGCACTGCGTGCGCGCAGACGCCACCGCCGCCGCCTGCAGCTCGGCCCCAATCGCCCGCACCAGGCGCGCGTTGCGGGCCAGTCCGAACACGTAATCCACGCGGTTCTCTTCGCACCAGCTCATCAACGCTTCGCGGCAGAACCCCGAGTCCGCGCGCAGGATGATGCGCGTCTGCGGCCAGCGGGCCCGCACCTGCCCGACAATGCGTTCGACCTCCTCAACCGCCCCCGCCGCGCCGTCGATGTTCGCCGGCCGCAGCTTCGCTCCCAACAGATGTTCGCCACAGAAAATGTACAGCGGCAGATAACAATAGTTGTCGTAGTAGCCGTGAAAGAATCGTTCTTCCTGGTGCCCGTGCAATGGCACGTCGGTCGCATCCAGATCCAGCACGATCTCCGCCGGCGCGTCGCGGTGGGCCTCCAGAAACAGCTCCACGAACAGCCGTTCAATCGCTTCACCGTCCGGGCAGATCTTGTGGTAGCGACTGGCCCCGCGCGTGGGATAGCACTCCAGACGGCTCAGCGTGCTCTTGCCGGCCAGCGCCGCACACCCCTTCCGAACCCGCGCCGACAACTTGCCCAGCAACGCGCCCAGCACCGGATCATGCCGCAGCTGTTCGTGATCGTTCACATCTTCGTAACCCAGCGCCAGCGCAAACACCCGTTGACCGACCAGTGTCCGGACTGAATGCTCAATCAGTGCCGGGGCCCGCGCATCCACGAAGCACTTCGCCAGCCGATCGACCAGACCGATGGCGGCATCCGCTTTGCCTAACAGCAGCGCGCCGCCGTCCGAGCTGACCGTCCCACCGTCAAACGCCGCCACCACGCGCCGACGTTCCGCCCATGAAAACTCCAGCTGTTCGGCGTTACACTGTGTAGGCATCGGGAACCTCCTCTGAAGGGTTTAACTCGTTCACGCAAAACAAGTTTGATCCTCTCAGAGGCCCGATGCACTACTTATGTGTGAGAAATCCGGGCTAGCTCGGCCAACGCGTGCTGCATCGGACCTTCGGGGAGGGCGTGGTGCTGCACCTCGAGAGGCGCGGCGCCCACACCCGGGTGCAGGTCAACTTTGCGGGCGGTGTGAAGTGGCTGGTCGCGGCGTACGCGGGGCTCAAGGGGTTGTAGCGCCGCCGCCCGCCCGTCACTCGGAAAGCTCCTAGATTGACAACGCGTCGCAGCAGTCCCTAACGTCCCTCGACCGACCGGCACACAAGGGGGGGGCGATGCCCGCGACGATGTCCATGCTGCCTGCAGAGTTCGCCGACCTCGAGCGCTTCGCTGCCGAGTGGGCATTGCCCTCGGAACTCGCGCGGAATCAGTTCCGGGTCCGGCGTACCCAGACAGAGCTCGAAGATTTCTACCACACCGTGTTCCCACGCATGGATGCGCTGTGCGAATACATCGATCAGTTCTCGCTAGACGCGATGCCACGCCCGGCGGGGCGCCTGCTGCAGCTCGCGCTGATGCTGATGGAAGTGGTCCCTGCAGTCGAGGTCTACCACGCGCCCGACGTGCCCAACTCGACCCCTTACGAGCGCTTTCACATCCTCTCGCCGGTCGATCCGGTGAAGATCCTCGACCACTGAAGCAGCCGCGGAGGCACCCCATGAGTGCGAACCCGACCGAAACCAAGGAATCCCTCGCGCGGCGCCTGCCGGACTGGGCACATCGACGCCCGGTGTCCGAGCGCTATCCGCATATCGACATGGGGCCATTGCCGATTGAGCCCTACATTTCCGAGGATTTCTTCGAGGCCGAACGGACGAAGATCTTCAAACGCATGTGGCTGTACGTCGGTCGCGCCGAACGTATTCCGAAGCCAGGGGATTACTTCACACAGGTCATCGAGGCGGTGCGGACGAAGAAGGACGGCACGTTTCCCTCGTTCATCATCTGCCGCGACCAGCACGGCGAGATCCGGGCGTTCTACAACGCGTGCCAGCACCGTGGGACGACGGTCGCCTGGGACAACCACCAGACCTGGAACACTTCGCACCGGCGCTATTTCTCGTGTCGCTTCCACGGCTGGGTGTACGACACCGACGGCAGCCTGAAATCGGTGCCGGACGAGCAGCAGTTCTGCAACCTGAACAAGGCCGAACGCGGGCTGAAGCCGGTCCACTGCGCGGTGTGGAAGGATTTCATCTTCATCAACGTCGATCCCGAACCGCGTCAGACCTTGCTCGAGCAGATCAAGCCGCATGCCGAGCTGCTGAAGGATTTCCCGTTCGAGCGGATCCGCAAACGCGGGATCTGGACGGCCACAGTCGATGTGAACTGGAAAGTCGCAATCGACGCTTTTCAGGAGGGCTATCACGTCAATACCGTGCACGCGTCGACCCTGCCCGAGGCGTTCAACGGTCCGCTGAATCCGAACTGCCGTCCGACCTCGATTCGGCTCCACCCGAACGGCAACCGCTCGGTCACCTTCATGGTGTCGCCCGACTTCACGCCGCCTGACGTCGAAAAATGGGTGCGCCAGCGGGGTTCGAGCTGGTATGCAGCCGGTGGTGGCGACTCCAGTAAGGCGTTTCCTGGTGTGAACCCCGACAACGATCCGTTCTTCGCGTTCGATTGCCATGGCTTTTTTCCGAACATGC
>JBFWYF010000730.1:0-4292 GCA_050186685.1 Pirellulaceae bacterium | reverse complement strand
TCCCTACGGGTGACGCTCGATCCCGGCGAACGAACCAGGTCGGTTCACGTGGCGTTCTGTCCTCCCCTCGATGCCTTGCCGGATCTGTGCTGCGAACCGGATGAAACGACGTTCGCCACCATCGAAGTTGCGGAGGCAGCCGCCTACGGAGCACGGTTCGACGTGCGACTTGATCAGGCGGTCCAGGCTCCCACGGATATCATCATCCATTTCGAGGCCCTCTGCCCGGCTAGTGCCACAGCCACTTCACAAGATTCGCGCGGGGCCAAGTCGTTTACCCCGTAACCGCAGGAGCCCGCTGAAATGGTAGCGGCCTGCGTGGTAGGGAGCCCGCGTCCCCTTTCGATCCCTCAAGATGCTCCTGGACCGGTTTGCTCCCTTGCATGTGAAACGCGACGTTATATCCCCCCAGGAAGTGGCCGCAAAAAGTGCCGATCTACGAGGGTGATGACGTCACCACGTGCCTGCGGAGGAGGGCCGGGGGGGCGGCGTGAAAGCGGCACTAACTGGCATTGCGGCGAGCGGCCGCGGCCCGATCGGCCAACAGGCTCAACGCCGTCCCCGTCGAAGCCAATTCGGCGTCGTGAGTGGGCAAGATCGACTTACGAGCCGACCAGGCGGCGAAGTAGCGCACGGTGTAGTCGCTGACGAGAAAGATCCCCGCGATCAGAGTTCCCCCTAAGTAGCCCACGACCAACCCGACGAACATAGCCCAGAGAACGAGATCCAAGAAACCTGGTAATCCGTCGAAACGGATACGCGGCAACCCCGACCGCCGTCCGACCAGACCAAACGACCCGAACAGGATCAGCGACAGAGGCAGGTAAACGCCGCCCGACAGGATCGAGGCCCACCGCGGCGTGCGATTGAAGACGGCCTGGAACAAGCTGACTGTCGCCACGAACGCGGCATAAAAGAACAACTCCCAGGGGCGAGCGCGTGCGTAGTTCAGCGCACCGAACAAGATGGCAAACAGGGTCGTCGCGAGCAGGATGGTACCTGTGCCGAATCGGCGGGGTACCGAGTAGACGCGTTCCGCGCCCCCCGACTGCACGCCCTGCCCCACTTCAAAGAGCGTGGCAATCAGCCTGCCCCCCAGATATCCGACCAGCAGACCGCCCAGGATCAGCAGTGGCAGGTCGGTCCCCTGGAGGGATCGAGTGCGGAGCGCGCCGTGCAGCCAAGGATCGAGCCACGCGGACGCCGGAAACACCGCGGCCCCCAGCAGGCTAGTCAGACGGAGCGAGATCCGCCGAAACAGCATCTGGAGACACCCGATCAGCACGACCAGCAGCAAGAGAGGGGCCAGCGGATGCAGGGGGACGTTGAGGAATTTCAACAACACCCCCATGACCGCCGCCACGATCACCAGTGCCGCGGCGCACTGCGGACCGGATTGCCGAACTGAATGCTGAACTTCCATGGCAGTAAGACGAGCGTGAAATGTTAATCACTCCCCAACGGAGTGAGGCCATCAAGATAACGCCAGTTCTTGATAAAAGAAATCAGATCCGCCATTTCCTGTGGCGGAATGGTCTTTTCGAGTCCCTCGGGCATCAGCGAAATGCCGTTGGAACGCAGTTCCTCGATCTCCGAGCGCGCCAGGATGACGTCTTTTCCTTCCTGCTGACGTAACGTTACCGACGTACCGGTCTCGGACGCGATGATACCCGTCAGCGACTGTCCCTCCGTCGTCACGACGGTGTAACTGAGATAGTTATTATCGATCGCGCGATTTGGCTGGAGAATATCGGTCAGCAGTTGTTCCGGCTTCTTGACTCGCGAGTCGGAGATATCCGGGGCGACATTGACGCCGAGTTCGCCGATGCGGTGGCACGTGGCGCAGTTCTTGGAAAAGATCTCCCGGCCGCGCCGCGCATCGGACTTCAATTCGAGGACGTGCTGGTAGCTCTGCAAAACCAACTGCCGGTCGGCGGGGATCGCACTGGCCAGGAGCTTCTCCGTTCGGCTGCGCAGTTCGGGACGTCCTTGTTTCAGAAGACGGTTGACGACGGTTGTTTCGAGTTCGGCGGGGCGCACGTTCCCGGCCGCGATTTCGTCGAGCAGTGCCTCCGTCCGTTCGGGTCGCGCGAGCAACGCGTCGAGCAAGGCTCGGCGAAACGGTGCACTCTCGCTCGGCCAGTTCGACAGGATCTTTTTCCAGGTATTGACGTCGGCAAACCGCGACAGGGCCGATACGGCACGCAGGCGCAGTTCCTGGGGATAGGGCGCCGCGGGACCTTGCTGTTGAGCGATGTCCGCCAGCGTATCGGCATACTCGCCATCGAATGCCAACAGCTGCAGGGCGTCCAATCGATCCTCGAGGCGGGCCGACGCATTGACGAGCGTGGTATCCGCCGAGGCGAACACATGCTCGAGCCGCTGTTTCTCCTCGGCGGTCGGCAACCGACCGGCGAAGCTGCGCAGGGTCTTGCCCTGCCGAGCGAGCGGCTCGGCGAGTGCCCGCAACAAGACTCGCTGCAGCTGCGGACCCGCTTGGGCATGACTCAGGTCGAGCACGGCCGCCAGCAACGCGACGGCGTCGGACTCGCGAATACGATTTCCGGCCAGAGCGGTCATTTCCCGCAGCAATTCCAATTCGCCGGGTGTGGGTGCTCGCTCGGTCCAGGTGGGTGCCTCCAACAGGCGTTGGGCCAGTTCCGGAGCTCGTTCCCCGGCGGCCAGGGCGACAGCTCGCCGCGTCCACACATCATCGGCACCGCGTAATGCCACCTGTTGTATCGCGGCGATTTCCTCGGAATTGGCAGCGGGAGCCAGCGTCAGGGCAGCCCAAAATCGCACCTTCGGATCCCCGTCACTGGCTAACCGAGCTACGTCGGGCCTCGACCGCTCCCGCGTTGACGCTCGCGTATCGGCGATACGGATGGCATGCTCCCGCACGCGCGGATCGGCATGCGCCATGGCCGCATCAAGCGTCTCGTCCGTCAGCTTACCCGCTTCTTGCAGGAGCCACAGGGCGCGAACTGCGCCCACGGGTGGCAGGGTGGTCGCCGCGACACGCAGGGCCTCCACCGGCAGCGATTCCGGCTGCTCATACAACAGCCGCAAGGCAGTATCGGCGTGCCATCCTGACTTTCCGAGGAGTTCGACGAGCTTGTCGCGGCTGGCCAGGGACAACTGCGTCATCGCCGGGCGCGGAGCTCCTTTTTTGGTCACCCGATAGATGCGGCCACGGTCCGTGCCCAGCATCAGGTCGGGACGGCGCTTCAGTTCCTCGGGCATGAAGTCCGGATGTTCGATGACTGCGCGGCACATGTCGACGATGTACAGTGCCCCATCTGGGCCGAGAAAGACGTTTACCGGCCGGAACCACTCGTCGGGAGATGCGAGGAACTCGACACGCGAATCCGTGGGCTGGTACGTAAAGGTGGCACCGGCGGGCACGATGATCTCACGATGGACCAGATTGCCCGTCGGATCGCAGGTGAAACCGTTTCCGGCGTACTCGGCCGGCAATGCCTCGCCGCGGTAAATCGCCACCCCACACGCGGCCGTGAACTGGCCCGCATGCAGATTCGAGGTCGTCCAGCCGCGGCTGATCGCGTAAATCCGCGACTCTTCTCCCGCTCGTCCGACATCGTGCCGCGCCGCGGGGGGCGCGTATAGCGGATTGCGCTGAATGTACCGCTCTTCCAGGACGACGTGCATCAGCGGGTTGCGGTTGCTGCAGATGTAGCGGTTCCCGAAATCGTCGAACGACAGTCCAAACTGCCCGGCGCCCGTGATCGCCTCGTAGTCAAACGTTCGAGGATGGAAGCGGAAGTCCTTACCGGCGAGCGGTACGGGCGGAGCGTCCGGCCGCCGCGCGTCGACCACCGTACCGCCGCGCAACCCGTTCGACACATAGACCCAGCCATCCAGTCCCAACCGAGGATGGTTCGCGCGAAGCTGGGAATTCTCCTGCGCAAAACCGCGGTACCACGTCTCGCGTTGATCTGCCCGCCCATCGCCGTCCGTGTCTTTCATGTAGACGACTTCGCCCGCCAGCGTGACGATCGCGCCCCCCTTCCAGGGAAGCAGCTCTGTGACAAACAGCAGATGGTCCGCAAACACCTGCATCGACTCGAATCGTCCATCCCCGTCCTGGTCCTGGAGGATCTTGATCTGGGATTGCGGTTCCTTTCCGGCCGGCGGGCCATGCGGATAGTCGCGCATCTCGACGACCCACAGCCGCCCGTTTTCGTCGAATTGAGCGGCGACCGGATCGATTACCTGGGGTTCCACCGCAACGAGCTCAACCTGCAGCCGATCGTCCGCCAGCCTTAGCTGTC
>JBFWYF010000729.1:0-4305 GCA_050186685.1 Pirellulaceae bacterium | reverse complement strand
TGCTTGGTCGATTACCTCCGATCACCGGTCGGTTGCCAGTATTGGGAAGACTCGGGAGTGTCGTGGGACGGTCTGCAACTCCTGGCAAGGGACTAGGACGTGTGTTCCCCAGGCTTGGGCGGTTGGGACTGGGACGAGTGACGATCCCAAAACCTGGCGTTGGGCGGGTTCTTGGTGGCCGCTCCGGGGCTGGTCGAGCGATCGATGGCCGAACCACGGGTGGACGCACAGAGGGTCGGATGTTTGCCGGCAGACTGGGACGTGTGTTAGCCGACGGAAGGCTGGGACGAGTCGAAGGCAGACTTGGTTTGGGGCCGATACCTGCTCCACCAAGCGACGGCCGCGCTCCACCCAGCGAAGGGATGCTTGGCCTGGTTGGTGAGGGACGGTGAACAGATGGGCGGATCCCGGAATTACCCAACGAAGGCCTTTGGGGGCTGGGGCGAGAGATGCTGGGCAGCGTCGGCCGAGTCGCCGGGCGGGAGTAACTAGGGCGAGTCGTCGGCCGAGACATGCTGGGCAGGGAGGGACTTGGTCTCGATGGACTCGGTCGAGTTCCCCCACCGCCGACTCTGCCCATCGAGGGTCGAGCCCCCCAGCTACTAGCACCTCCGCGGCCTTTCTGAGCGAAAGCACTTGCCGATGTAATCCCCAGAGTAGAAGCCGTTGCCAGCAGGGCAAAAACTAAAGTGAATCTATGACTAGATTGCATTTCCTTATCTTCCTTCTAGTGATGGCCCTACTTTTTCCCGTTGGCAGTCGGCGGTTGTTTGACGATGGTCAACTCGAAATCTTCATCTAGGCTGTCACCAACTAGCCTGCTGCTACCAGCGAAGGTGAAGCGGCTTTCATCGGAAGGAGAGATGGTCAACGTTGCGGAACCCATCTTTCCGTCGGGCAAAACAGCTGAAGAACGCAACACCCAGCGACCGTCTTCGAGCAGTGTCCACACGGATTCCGAGAAACCTCCGTCGGAATCAAACAACCAGGAGCGAGGCTTGCCTAACACGGGATCCCAGCCAATTCGCTGCGAAGTCTTGCCGACGACTTTCCCGCCACTAAGAACCAGGAATTCGCCTAACAGAAAGTTTTTGTCCTCTGACCAGCGGTAGCTAATCTTGACCCGAGCATCTGCGCCCTCATTAATCCAGTCTCCTACCATCCAGCCGAGAATCTGCAATTGTTCACCTGGAGTCGGCAGCGTTTCTTCGGGGAAATCCCGTAGCGAAGCAATCCTCCATCCCTGCTCCGTTTTCACAAACACTCCAGTGAACTGCACTTGGGAGGCGACTTCATTGGTGGTGGTGATCTTGGTGCCGTCCTGAATCACCACAGGACCGACGGAGCGGATTGAATCGATTTCGATCGCCACCTTTACTCCGGGAAATTTTTTGAAGAACTGGCTTAGCAGCTCTTTGATTTCGGTCTGCCCTTGGTAGATGTTGCCTTCTTCGTCGATCAATTCACCGCTGGACAAAAAAAGCCCGGCGATCTCATCTGACTTGCCGGCATTGAAGGCGGCAGTCAAGTTGTCGGAAATAGTCCGCATTTCCTTCTCCACTGCTCCATCGCGGCCGTTTTCCTTTGCAGCCGATTTCGACGGTTGAGGCGTCAACGACTGCCCCCAACTGGTGGCTGTCAGCGAGACCAAGAGGCCTAAGATTGCCAGAACCTTTGCCACCATTTGAATTCTCCATCCTTCTTTTGGAAAAGTGTTCGCGAATCAACCTGAGCCGATCCTTCGATTACGACTTTCAGCGAACGCCCCACCTGCTGGACGCTGGAACCGTTTGACACTCCACAACGCGTGAATTAACAATTCACAGTCCCAACCGCCAACTATTCAGGCACCAATCTCACCCTTTTCGGCCCGCCGGACACCTGTAGAGTTTGCCCGCTCACCCACCCACCGGCCGGCGATGCCAGCCACAGGAACGCATTTGCCACATCCTGTGGCGTACCGCTGCGACCGGCGAGGTTGTCCGGATTCATCAGTGCCTCTTGCGCCTTGGCGTCCAGCCCGGCAGATGCGTAACCCTCGGTGACGACCGTGCCAATCACCACCGTGTTGACCCGGATCTGCTTGGCGAAGGCGTGCGCCAGACCGGTCATCAGGTGGTTCAGTGCGGCCTTTGCCGAACTGTAGGCGACGAATTCGAACGCCGGCAAGATACCGACCATCGACCCGGAATTGGTGATGGTCGGATTCTTCGCCTGCTTCAGATGCGGGGCAGCGGCTTCTACCATCCGCAGGGCGCTCAGTGTGTTCAGCTTATATGACGCGATCATTTGCTCGTTCGTCACGGCCAGCGGATCGGGATTTACTTCCCCCCAGCCAACGTTGTTCACCAGCGTGCTCAGGCCACCCAACGACTCGACCGTTTTCGCCACGCATGCCTTGATTTGGGCGTCGTCGGTCACGTCGCACTTCATGCCGATTACCTGCTGGCCGGTCTCGGAAGCGATCCTCTGCGCAGTGGCTTCAGCCTTATCACCGTTCAGGTCGGCAACCATGACCTTGGCCCCGGCCCCGGCGAAGGTCAAGGCGATGGCCTCGCCTATGTTGTGCGCTCCGCCGGTGATCAGAGCGACGTGGTCGGTCAGGCGAAACTGTGCGAACGGGTCAAAGGACATGACACCATATCCTAATGAATTGTCTGGAGGTTACGCGTGGAACCCTCAATGACGTAAAACGGTAGGACGAGCGCATCAGTCGAGTTCCTGCACGCCGCCACCGCTAACCGTGAGCACCTGCCCGCTCACCCACGCCGACGCCGGGGCCGAGAGGTAGAGGGCTGCGGCGGCAATGTCGGTGCCTTCGCCGAGTCGGCCAAGCGGGGTGTGCTGCAGCATTGTCTTCTCAATATCCGGGGTCAGCACTTTGTCGAGTGCCGCCGTGCGGATGGCCCCGGGAGCGATGGCATTTACCCGGATATTGTCGGGCCCAAGGTCGAACGCCATGTTGCGAGTCAGGTGATTGACGGCGGCCTTGGACGCTCCGTAGGAGCACATTCGCTGATTCTTATTTTCACCGGCCATCGAGCTGATGTTGACAATCGCCCCGCCGCCGGCAGCCTTCATGTGGGGTGCGGCAAGTTGGCTGAGCCGGAACAACGAGTACACGTTAAGCTGAAACGCCCACTCGAAGTCGCCCAGCGGCATGTCGAACGGTTTCGGTCCACCACCACCGGCGTTGTTCACGAGGATTGTGAGCCGACCGAACTCGTTGACCACGCGCTCGACCACTGCGAGCCGCTCGACCTCATTGGTCACGTCCAGCTTCAACCCGACCGCACGGCCGCCGAAATTACCACACTCGGCGGCGACGGCATTAGCGTCCGCTTCCATCAGGTCGGTGCAGGCCACATCTGCACCAGCTTCAGCGAGCATTAGGCAGATCGCCTTGCCGATACCGGCACCGCCACCCGTGACGAGTACCACTTGCCCCCTCAGCGAGAACAGAGCTTTTATCGACACGTTACTGGCCTCCATTGCTGAATCCGCACACCCCTTATCGAGCGCTGACCTCGACCAGCCTATCGGCGACCTTCGTTGGTTCGCTCGTGTTGGTCACTGTAGTCGGCCGACAAGTGCCGACGAGGTGGAAGATTGCGAACAATTGTGCGTTACGGATCGCAGGTCCCTGAGGAATTCTTGTCGTCGGTAAACTTGAGCGGCCGGATCAACTCGATGCCATCCGCATCGCCGGGAGGTTCGAGAAAGTGTGCCCACTCCTAAGCCAAAAGGCTAAGGCCGGTCGACGCAACGATTAAGGTGTTGGCCGCCGCTGGGATAGCGGACGCAGGCGTCGTACACGGTGGTAAAGCTGCACATCAGTAGCCCATTTTCAGATCCTGAGCCTGGGCTGCGAGCTTCTCCAGGGCCTTCAGGCGGTTCTCATCCATCCGCCGTTTGTACGACATCAGGTCCTGAAAGAGAATCCGGAAATGGGTGCCAACCTTGCGAAAAGGGATGCATCCCTGTTCGAGTTGCTCAATCAGAAACGGCCGGGAAACATTTAAAATGTCTGCCGCTTGCTGCCTTGTGAGCTCGGCATGGACGGGAATCAGCGTCACCGCGTTTCCTGGAATACTTCGTTCAGCGCGATTGTCGCCCTGGCATGGGGGTTCGCCTGCAGGGCAAATTCACCGGAACGCGGAGGCCCATCTCCTCTCCGCGGCTCTGGTGCGCCAGTTAAGCCTGGCTGTTCTCGTTAGCTGAAAGGAACTAACCATGGTAAGTGTTCGTTCGCCATGTAGCCAACCAAGCAGTTTGCTGGAGCAATCTGCAAGCTGAAGCCTTGGA
>JBFWYF010000728.1:0-4309 GCA_050186685.1 Pirellulaceae bacterium | reverse complement strand
GGCAACCGTGACCAGCACCGACCACGTCAAGACGGGCACCCAGATCACCAGGTCGCAACGTGAGGCCGCCTGGGTCACGATGATCGTGCTGCTGCTGCTGGGCAAGTACTGCGACCGGCACGGGATCGTGCTGTCGACCAGCGACAGCATCGAAATCGCTGGCGGGATCACCGCAGCGATCATGTATGTCGCGGCGCACCTGAAAGCCAGCCGGATCGCGCGCCTGGCCGACGCCATCGGCGACCGCCTCGAGCACCGGATCCGCGCCGGCGTGAACATCCCCGACGACCCGGCCAACGCGGATTTCGGCGCCGGCGCGCCCTGACGCCACGCGCCCCAGGATGGGGCCGGGGGTGATCTGGCTGGGCCGCGCGGGTGGCGCACCTGCCCGCGTCGCTGGGGATCCCCTGGTCCCGTACCGCTCCCGCTGACCGTTCACGGCGTGGCGGTCGGCAGCTGCCCGACGGGCCCGGGCGGGTGGAGAATCCCGGGCCAACCTACCCGCACGCGACGCCCGTGTCGACCCAGACGGTTGCCCGGGTCACCCCGTCAACCGCCAGCACGAACGTCGACCGCCCGCACGCCGGCAGACTCGGCGCCAAGTAGAACGTCGCCTCGAGCGGCGACGCCCCGACCATGGGCGCGACGGGGATCGCCGCCTGGCCGGTCACCGGATCGCACCCCGGCGCCGGGGCGTCGTACCGCACGACCGAGAACGTGCGCGGCTGGCCGTCGGTCGACCGCACGCCCCAGAAGGGGTACAGATCCGCCGCCGTCACGCACGCGTGTCGCGTACCTTCAAGGGCGATCGGGTCGGGCGCCGGCGTCACGGGCGTCGGGCCCAGCGGCGAGCGGCTGCAGGCGGTCGCGAGCAGCAGCAGAACGAGCAGGACGGCAGTACGTGCACACACAGCAGACTCCCGGTTTACCACGCACGGTTTACCATGCAGGCCGCCGAAACCATTCGGAAACGGCCGGAAAACAGCGGACGAGGTCGGAGAGCGGAGGGCGGCGCCTCGAGGACGGAACGCGCGATCGCGGGCCGGAAACATTGATCGCAATCGCGGTGCACGGGGGTCGTGACCCCGCGACTGGGGGTCAAGGGGCCGTGGGTTCGAATCCCGCCATCCCGACCAAATTTCCGAACGATTCGCCCAGCCATCGCTTGATAGTGTTCGGTTACCACGGATCGTTACCACGCTGAATCAGTCGTTCGGTGCGAGTCCCCGACCGCCGTGACGTCGATCGCGTCCGGGGTTCGAGGCCGCCGAGCGGCGATGTCGCGCCGCGCCGCGCACGTCAAGCACGGGCAATCGTCGGTAGTGTCTCAGTTTGACTGAGGCTCCGGTTTATTGACCGCGTCCATCAGCTCCACGATTTCCGCCAGCGTCCAGGTGCGGTCGGTCAACTTGGCCTCCATCGCCGGGGTCACTCGCAGCGTCTTGTGGATGCGGACCCAGTTGTACCACACGGTGTAGATCGCCACCATGTGCGCGTGGTTCTCGAATTTCTTCGAGAATCCGTTGGTCAGGCGGGTGAACCGGCGCATGTGCATCCGCATCGTCAAGTTCGCCCGCTCCACGAACGACGTCGAGATGTGCTTCGGGTTCGGATCGCCCGTGACGATTACCTGCTTCGTGCCGATGCACTCGGCCGGCGAGTACTTGCCGTCGCTGACGCCCTTGTACACCTTGTGCAGCATCGCGTAGTCGATTGAGCCCTTGAACGCTACATCCACGGCCCGCAAGTAGACGTTGAGCTGGTCGGTCGTCAACTGCGTCTCGTCTGAGACGATGCGTGATTCCAAGTCGCGCATGAACAGCTCGGCGCAGAATCCGTCGCGGGCGCCAACGAGGTAGGCGATCACTAGCTTGGTGTCGGCATCAACGGCCGTCCACGTCCAAACGTCGCCGGCGGCCGGGTTTCTCTCGCGCAACTCGGGGGTGACGTTCTTCGCCTTCGCGGCGACGAACGCCCAGATTTCATCCGCCTGGACTCGCTTGGCGTTGACGTTCCGGACCATCTCGTCGTGAAACGCACGGCAGACCTCGCCAGCGTCCACAAGTAGCTTCGAGACGGTATTGATCGAAACGTCGGCCATCCGCGAGGTCGCCCGCATAGACATTCCCTCGCAGAGCATCTGGAGGATCTGGGCCCGCTTGGCGATTGGCAACCTGTTCATGGGAGAGATGATAGGGTGTGCACCCAGCTCGATGCAAGCATTATTTTCACTTTGCCCAAAATAGAAAGTTTCTGTTGACGGCAACTCCCTCCGGGCGATAATCTTTCGCTGTGGACTTCACCCCCTATCGCACCCCCGGGCAACTGATCGCAGCACTTCTGGACGCACGTGGCTGGACTCAGCGCGTGCTGGCTATCGTCCTGGATGTCACCGAGCCGGTAGTCGCGAAGATGGTAAACGACAAGCGCGGCATCGACGCCGAGATGGCCTTGCGGTTGTCGGATGTCTTCAAGGTCGCTCCGGAAGAGTTTCTATATCGCCAGAAGGACTTCGAACTGGCGGTGGCCCGCTTCAAGGTGCCCGCTGACCCAGGGCGCGCCACACGCGCCACGCTCTTCGGCGATCTGCCGGTCGCCGACATGATCAAGCGCGGCTGGATCAACGCCTTAATGGTGGATCCGAAGGGCGTCGAAGCGGAGTTGATGCGGTTCTTCGGCGTCGCCTCAGTCGATGAAATACCAGTGCTGCCGCACGCTGCGAAGAAGACGGAGGTGGCGTCGCCGGCCTCTCCAGCTCAAATCGCGTGGATCTATCGAGTTAAGCAGATCGCTCGCGGGATACTGGTGGGCAGGTACTCGCCTGAGGCCGTTCGTCAAGCCGTCGAGAAGATGAAGCCGCTCCGCTCAAGCGCCGATGCAGTGCGGCACGTCCCGCGCATCCTCACTGAGTGCGGGATTCGGTTCGCCATTGTTGAGTCGCTCGCGACGGCCAAGATCGACGGGGTGTGTTTCTGGCTCAACGACTTCGCGCCGGTCATCGGAATGACGTTGCGGCATGACCGCATCGACAACTTCTGGTTTGTCTTGCGGCACGAAATAGAGCACGTACTGCAACGCCACGGCCGCGATGCAGTCATGCTCGACGCCGATCTGGATGCGCCGTCTGATGTCATCGAGGAAGAGCGGGTCGCGAATGCGGCGGCGGCAGATTTCTGCGTGCCGCAGGCCGAGCTGAAGAAGTTCATTACGCGTAAGTCGCCGTTCTTCGCCGAACGTGACCTCCTCGGGTTCGCAAAAACGATCCACGTTCATCCTGGCTTGGTCGCTGGTCAGATCCGTCATCGGATTCAGAGGTATGACCGCTTCCATTCGCATCTCGTGAAGATTCGGGCGACCGTCACACCGAATGCGTTCAGTGACGGCTGGGGTAATGTGGCCCCGGTAGATTGAAGCAGGGACGAAAACGAATGGCTACCAAATTCGAGATGTTGCAGCGCATCCGGCGGCAGTACCGTGAGGAAACGGGGCGTCAGGAACTCGACCACCATGAAGTGGCGAGGTACGCGGTCAAGCGATTCGGTTGGAAGCTGCCTCAGCCGAAAGACCCGCTTGACATGCTGGTGCGCGACATTTCGGAAGCCGCACGGCTCGAAGAGCGCGTGGACCAAAAGACCGGAGAGCCGTACCGCGCGAACCTCGCCTACAGCGTCATGCACGGGACGCAGCAGATGACGTTCTGGGTGGACACGGACGAAGCGGATCGCTCACAGGTGGTTCGAGCCAGCCAGAAAGGCCGCGATCAGCTTGTCGGTGAAGCGTATCGATGGGCATTGACTCTGGACCACTGGAACAGGGTGAACCCTGAAGAGGAGCCCGTCCAGATGGAAATGGACCTCGGGCCGGACGTGGAGTGGATGCGCAACTCGCCGAAGGATACGGACAAGAAGGCCGGTTAGGACTTTTTCCAGCGCGCGGCAGCCGCCACACGGGCGATGTCGCTGCGTTCAGCCGGGGTCAGAGCCCTTGCACGGGCTCGGCCCCCACGGCGGCGCCCAGGTGCTGAACTCGTCTCTTCCTCGACCTCGCCAGTCGCGACTTTCATCACATGCACCGCGTTCGCGATCACGTCGGCCGGGCGCTTCTGGCCCTTCGGTCCTTTTGGCATCCTGGGAACCAGTATCGCGCCCGCCGGAACGGCTCGTCAAACCCGAGCGCGGTCAAACTGAGACACTACCGGCTGCGAGGCCGGCCGCCAGTTGTGCCACAATGCTCGCCGGAACGCGCCCGTAGCTCAGTTGGATAGAGCGGCAGGCTTCGAACCTGAAGGCCGGGGGTTCAAGTCCCTCCG
>JBFWYF010000727.1:0-4319 GCA_050186685.1 Pirellulaceae bacterium | reverse complement strand
CGGAATCTCGCGGCGTAAGTGCCTTCGTGTCGGCGGCCTGCCAGTGGCACCCATTCGTCGATGCTGGCGCGAAACTTGTCAACCGGAAACAGCACTAGCGGCCGGGGAGCTGGGTGGCGGTAAGCCGCCGGAGGGCGTAAGTGGCGGTGTCTGCCGCGGTTTCGACCGAAGATACCCTCTCCGCCGACACCGGGAGGGGTAAATCGAAACACTCCGAAATCAGTTCCAACAAATGCGACTCGAACGGCTTCAGGCCTGCAATCAAATCACTCATCCAAGTACAGACGCTGCCCGCATTGCAGACCCCGGTGATCTTCAGCCGCCCTACCGTGACGTCGTGAGCAATCAACGGAATGTCGCAATGCCACAGCTCGTGGTCGTCCGGCCGGCCTTTCCGCTCCCACGACGCATGAAACTCCTCGCCGTGGGCCGGCAACATGATGTTCAGCTGGATCGAATTGACGTCGAATCGCTCGGCAAATTCGGTCAACGTTTCCCAGAGCTCTTCCCACTGCTGGTTTCCCTCCAGCCGGGCTCGCAGTTCCCGCATCCGCGCCTCGGGTCCGCGCACCGATGGCAGCAAGGACCACGCCAGATGCTTCACTCGCTGGCCCAGCAGCCTCGACTCATGATGTCCATACACGCGGGTCACGATCAGCGTCGCGACCACAACCGCAATCGCACCGAACGCGTACCATTCGCTGTTCCAGACGACGCTGGCGACCGCCCCCAGGCCGGTCAAGATACACAGCAATCCAATGAGGGATGCCGTCACGCCGCTGGTATAGCCCCGCTTGAGCAAGGTGTGATGCAAGTGCCCTCGATCGGCAATGTAGATGCTGCGCCCCGTCAGCCGCCGCCGCAAAATGGCCATCGTGACGTCCAAGATCGGAATCGCCCAACTCGCGATCGGTGCGCTTAACACGGCGGTAGCCGGCCCTTTGAACGAGCCGCGGATCGCCAGAGTTCCGACCACCAGGCCGATCAGCATGCTCCCCGCGTCGCCGAGAAAGATGGAGGCTGGCGAGCGGTTGTACGCCAGGAATCCGATCAGCGCACCGGCCATCGCCAGGGCGAGAAAGGCTTCCGTTCGATGCCCCAGCGCGTCGGCGATCGCGGCGATGGAAAGGCTGAGTACAACGCCAACCCCCGTCGCCAGCCCATCGACGCCGTCGATCAGGTTTAGCGCGTTGATTGCGCCCAAAAGCCAGAACAGCGTAAAGGGAATCGACGCAATGCCGAGGTTGATCGTCACGTCCAGGACCGTGATCCGCTCGATGCACAATCCCGAGGCGATCAGCACGACGCCGGCGACAATTTGCCCCACCAGCTTCTGGCGACCACGCAGATGAAAGCGATCGTCGAGTAAACCGACGGCACAGATGATCAGCGACGCCGCGGCCAGCCCAAATACAAACCGCGCGTCGCTTGCAAAAACTTCGCGCTGGGACATGGACCAGAATGCCACGGTCGTGACGGACAACGCGAAGGCGGCAAGCACGGCGACACCACCCCCGAGAGGGGTGGCACGGGCGTGCAGTTTGCGGTGTTCATCGGGATGATCCACGATGTCCAGCCAGAATGCCATTCGCCGCATAACTGGCGTCAGCAGCAGGCTCGCCAGCAGTGCCACGCCGACTGCCGCGAGGTACAGCCGATACGGAACGACCAACGCGAAGACTTCGTCCATAGCCAACTTCACAGGTGCGGTGAGAGAAGCAACATCGGGAAGGACCTAGGAAAAAGGCGTAAATGCTATGGTAATTGCGAAGATCAGAAAACGTACGGGGGGAATCGCTACAAGTTATCTGTTTTTGTTGCGCGCGTAACGAAAAAAACGGTTGCGACCATTGGGTTTACGTCGCCTGAAGGAGGGGGCGGGACTCCGAGCCAATCGAGAATGATCGCCGTCGCCGGCCGCAGCTCCAGGCTAAACGACCGGTCCCCGCACGAAATCGGGACAGTGGAAGCGGCTCTAGCGAACACCCCGCAGGCGGGACCACCAGGGTCGGCCGCGCGGTCGCTGGGGGCGCGGCACCTGCAAGGGCAGGCCCTCCAGCACCGCGATGCCGTTGGCTCGACAAATCCGGTCGGCCGGGACCAGTCCGACCCACTCCACGAGCCGTTGGTAGGCTCCATAAATGCCCGGCGGCCGCCGCCGCACCGAGTGGCCGTCGGAGCCGATCAGGTGGATTATGCCGCGCTCGGCCCACCGCCGAACGCCCGCGACAATCTCCGGTTGCTGGTCCTGAGTCTGGCTGCTGGCGGACGCCTGAATCAGGCAACCCCGCATCACCAGCTCGTCCATCATACGGTCGTCGTGCAATAACTCGGGCTGGCGTTCCGGGTGCGCCAGGATTGGACGCACGCCCAGGCTGCAGAACTCCGATACCAGGTCGCGCAAATCCAGAAACAGCCCGTGTGGCAACTCAATCAAGAGGTACCGGCCCGCGTCGGCGAAGCTCAATAGCTCGCCTCGATGCCATTGGTCGATGATCTCCGGATGTACCATGACCTCGGCGCAGGGATAGACGCGCAGCGGAATGCGATGTTGGCGGAGTAGCCCTGCGAGTTCCCGCGTCGCGTCGTGGATCCGTGCCGGGGTGACATCCGGGTACTGGTCATTCTGATGTGCCAGCGCGGTAACCGCCCCTACGCCCTGGTCCACCGCGATGCGGCACATTTGCAGCGCGTCGTCCCAGGTGCGGGGCCCGTCATCGAGTCCGGCCAGCAGATGGCAGTGGGTATCTGTGAGAGGAAGCACGGTGTTCGTTTCGGTCTCGGAAGGCAGTACCCTCCCCCACAGACATCGCCCTGGGATGTATCTGGGTAGAGGCGTTGGTGCGCGATGGGGACGGGGAGCGAGAGGGGGCGGCAGGGGCCTGACTCGTCACCAGCCCGCTGTTCCCCCTCTCTGGTAACTAAAACGGTCAGGGTTGGCCGTTGGGACGGCTGGAACCCAGGCGAGCGTGACCGTTGCTTTTCACGTCGTCGGCGTCCTCGTAGTAGCTCTTGTCTCCCTCGCCATAACCGTAGCGGTAGTCGTAACCGCCGTAGCCGTATCCGTAGCTGCCGTAGCCGCCGTAGCCATACCCGCCGTAACTGCCGTAGCCGCCATACTTGCCATAGTCGCCATAGCCGCTGGTTCCGCCGACTCCATTCACGACGACTCCCAACATATTCGCACCGAGTTCCTCGAGCGTTTCGAGGGCGCGGTGACTGGCTGCTCGGGCGCTCTTGGTCAGCCGCATGACGAGGATAACTCCGTCCGCCCGCGTCACGACGTTCAGCGGATCCGTCACGGCGAGCACGGGGGGCGTATCGACGATCACGAAATCGTATTGTTCCCGCAACAGTCCGAGCAGTTCCTCAAACTTACCGGATGTGAGCAACTCGGAAGGGTTTTCCGGTCGAACACCGCAAGGCAACAGCCACAGGTTCTCGACGCAGGTGGTCTGGGTCACGTTCGCGACATCGGTCTGCCCGTCCAGCACGGAGGTGACACCGATGTCATTGGTAGCATTGAACACACGGTGTACGCGCGGCCGACGGAAGTCGGCATCCACCAACAACACGCGTTTTCCTGACTGGGCAATCGTGACGGCCAGGTTGCAGGCCAGCGTCGTCTTGCCGTCGCCCGGACTGGGGCTAGTGATCTGAATAATCTGGTGTCCACTTCCCCGAGTGCTGAAATAAAGGGCGGTGCGCACCGCGCGGTAAGCTTCCGAAATGCGGCCGCGCGGATGAAAGTGAGTTCGCAACACGACGGAGGGAACAGCAACATCTCCCTCGGCGGCGGGCCGTTCTTGCTCCTGTGGAATGACGGGAATCTGTCCCACCACGGGCAAACCCAGGTCCGTCCGAATCTCATCGGGGCTCCGGAAGCGGCGGTCGGCTCGATCGACGGCGTAGGCCAGTCCCAGCCCCACGAGTGCTCCCAGGATGCCGCCCAGTCCCAGGCTCAACGCAAAATCCGGGCTGACCTGGGCACCTGGTTGCGGCTGAAACACGCGTTCCAACCGCATCGTGGTCGCTTCCTTGGCCATATTGATTTCGTCCAGCCGCTTGACGATCGTGTCGTAAAGCTTGCGTTTGCGTTCGATCTCAGACCGGAACGAATTATCTCGCAGCTGGGCAGCCGATAAGTGATTGGCGGCATCGCGTTCCTGTTGAAACAGCTTGTTCAAGTCGGCGATGGCCGCATCATTCAGCTTGACCATTTCCCGAAGCGACGCGAGGTATGTGGCGAGGAACTTGCGCGGGGAAGGTTCCACCGTTTTAGGCGTTAATTCATTCAGTTCGGCTTCGTGCTTCTTGAT
>JBFWYF010000726.1:0-4324 GCA_050186685.1 Pirellulaceae bacterium | reverse complement strand
CCAGTGGTTTCCCTGATGGTGCGCAAGTACCTCCGCGGCGCGTTGTTTCTTCTGATACTGCTGGTCACCGCGGCTGGGGCTGGTACTTATTCTTTCTATCAAGCGGCCCAGCACGAGCCGGCGTTCTATCGCCAGGCGATGCGGATCGAACCTCAACAGCATGCGCAGGCAGGCAATGAACTTGAGCAAGAAGTGCTTGAGCTACGTAACGAAGTGACCAGTGCCGGCACTTGGGAAGCCGTCTTTACGGAGGACCAGATCAACGGATGGTTGGCCGCCGATCTGCCCGTGAAATTTCCCGGCATGTTGCCTCGGGGAGTCGACAGTCCCCGTGTGGCGATCCACGACGGCGAGATCAACGTGGCAGCCCGCTACGAAGACAAGCTGGTTAAGAGCATCGTTTCCGTCGCCTTGGATGTGTGCCTGACCGAAGAAACGAACACGATGGCCGTGACGATCAAGCGAATCCGCGCCGGAATGTTGCCCGTGCCGATTCGGCAGTTCCTGGACAAGATCGCGCGCACGGCTGCCAAAGGCGAGATCCCGCTGCGATGGAGCCAGACCGAAGGAGATCCGGTCGCGCTGGTCACGATTCCGTGCAGTCGCAGCGACTACGCTCACCGCGCCATCTTCGTCGAGACGATTGAGCTGCGCGAGGGTGCCGTGTTTCTCGCCGGACGAACCGACGTTCTGCCTGAGGCACCCGGGAAGGTTCCGCCCGAGGTACGACCGGAATCCCCGCCCGATGTTGTGCCGGCCGCGGAAATTACTCCGACGGAAGTCGCTCAGCAGTCATTGGACTTCGGTCCGAAGACTACGTTCCAGCGCTGACCAGCGGGCTGGCGTATCAGCCGCAGGTTGCCCGGCAACCGTGGGCTGTGCAGCTCGCACTGCAGCAGATCGGGGGTCTCATCCAGCAGGCGATACGTGCCCCTGTCCCAGCGGCTCACGTTGCCGCGGCCGCCGAGCAGCTCGCCCTCGAACTCCAGATACGCGAGCCGGTGGTCGGCCAGCTGTTCCCCTTCGACGACGCAGGCTGCCCCGGGTTCGGCAGCGAGCGCCCAGGTGCGGAGCACCCCCCCGGTCTCCAACATCAGATCCCAGTGCAGGGGACGGGAGGAATACGGGCCAGGTTCATGTCGCAGGATCACAAAGCGGGTCATGTGGGAATCTTACCCCCTGGCGTGCCGCGGCTAGTAATGGACGGCTGACGTCCGGCCGGCCGTCGGCGACCGTCACGGGACGGCCGGCCGGGCTCGAGGTGTCACCGTGATCTGGTTCTCGTCCTGGGCCGTTGGCGCAGTCCGGCTTTCGACCCGGACGCGAATCGTGTAATCACCCGGTCGCGTGGCCGTCACTCCCTCGACGCGAATCCGCGGAATCGTATCGTTTCCACGAAGTGAGCGGATCGGACCGATGGCAATGCCCTCGGGCACCAGCACCACTCCGGCCCCGGAGTCCTGGCTGACGCTGGCCGATCGCAAGTCGAACGCATCGGGAATGGTCAAGATAATCTGTAAGTCCGATTCAGGCCGGCTCGTCAAGTTACGGACGATGATAATCCAGGAGGCGCCCTCCCCGACGGGGACGGGATCCCTGAAGTCGACGAGCTGAATCTGGAGTTCGCCCGTCTCCGTGGGGGGGGTGGGTTTCGCGGAGACTCCTGGAGGCGGGACTTGCGGTTGTGACGCCGGGGGAACTTGCGGCTGCGACGGCGGAGGGGCCGGCGCGGCCGGCTGGATCTCAAGCTGCACAACGCCTGTCTCACGGACACCGCCATCCGCCACCGCCTCGACCTGATTGCGGGCCGCCGCTGCCGCCGTCAGGCAGGAACATTCCATTTCCAGAATCTCGGTCTGGTTCGGGCTGAGCGAGGGGATTTGCCACAGGACCGCCCCATCCGAAGCGCGACGATTCGGCGCCTGCCATTTCTGGGTCGCGCGCTCTGGCCGCAATGCAGCGTCGGGCAGGTCGGCGATTTGCAGATTAGTCAGAACGCCTTCACCGGTATTCGTCACGTGGATCGTGAATCGCACCTGGTCGCCGACGCGAGCCTGTTCCGGACCGGCCTTGCGCAGATCGAGCCGCAATACAGGCTGCGCGACATTCACGCAGGCCTGGGTCGAGGTGGTATGCCCCCCATCGGCCGTCACTTCCAGGGCATGGCATAGCTGCCCCGGCTGCCGGGCGACGAAGGCCACGCCCTTCTGCAGCGTGGCACCGGCCGCCAGATTTCCCAGGCGGAGTTCCAATAGGCCCGACGTCTGATTCGGGTCCAGCTGATAGGCCGGCTGCAGCCCCGGGTCGTACCGATCCCGCACCACCAGATTGGTCAGCGGCAGCCCGCCTGTGTTGGTCACCTCGAAATTAAACTCGACGCGAGAACCCACCGTACTCGACGTGGGCGGATCGACGAAGCGCACGGTCAATCCCGATTCGACGACCTGCGTCTGTGCCGAAGCGGTGGCCGCCGCCACCTGGGCTGTTCCCGCGGTCGCTCGGCTGGTCAATGTGAATTCGCCACCGTTCAGCGCCTGGCAATTGATCTGGATCCCACGCACCGCATGCGGCTCTAACGTGCCGAAGGTCCACTCCAGGCGATCCCCTAGCACCCGGGCTCCTGGTTCGCTGTTCAGGAATTTGAGCGACCGCGGCAACTCCAGCGTGACCGTAACCCGTTCCGTCGCCACATCGCCCGGATTCGAAGCTTCGATGCGGTACGTAGCGATACCGTTACGGGCCACTAACGCCGGACCGCCCATCCGCAGAGCCAGCCCGGGCGAACTCCAGGTGATCGTCGTGAAGCCTTGTCCAATGATGGCCCGCGAACCCGAGTCCCCCTGCCAGGCCGCCGACATGACCTGGACCCGCACCTGCGTGGTACCGGGCCCCACCGGATCCTGGAAAAGTTGGACCGTGGCGTGGCCGTTCGCGTCTGTCGGCACCTCGATCGTCGTTCGCCCGGCCTCGAAATACGCCGGTGCTCCGCCCACCACCTCGTACCGAACGAGCGCATTGGCCGCCGGGTTGCCCGTCGATGTCTTGGTGACCGTTGTCTGCAGCATACTCGGCTCCCCGGCCCGCACAATCCGCGGCGCAGGAAAGACCCACTGCATGTCCACCCAGTAGATCGTCGCCGTCTGGCGCCGCGTCTCCCAGTTCTCGGCCTCTTTGGCCAACGCGGTCACGTGGCTGATTCCCTCCGTCGGAGAACTGACGGAAATCCAAGTCTGCCCCTTGCTCACCCAGATGTCGTCGTTCGGCTGAGGCGTCCCGCGGGTAACGTGATGCGCCGCCGTCGAGGTGCGCGTAGTCGCCAGGTTGTTCGATTCCTTGCGGGGCGAATGGTGGGCAAGCTTCGCCAGGTGCGGATGAGCGCTGTCGGCCAGGGCGATGATGTTGCCCACACTGTCCGGCGACAACATCCACTCGATCGGCTGCTTCGTCACGTAGAAGCCGTCATGCCCGCAGAGGCCGGCCAGCAATACCACCTCGCTGTGAATCGGGGCGACAATCTTGGCCGGCGACAAAGTCAGCCGATCGGGCGTCGGCAGGACGGTCACCGGTGCGACGCCCGTCCCCACCAACCCGTCCGGTGGACGTGGCGGTCCGAGTTCTTCGCAGGGCGGGATCGGAGGCGGCTCGGGAAACGCCGGCCGCGGCAAACAGGTATAGCCCGACAGCGAATCGTACGGCGAAGCAATCGTCGTGTAGGATGGAGAAGGCAGAAAGATTCGCTCGCCCGTGGGGTCGATCGCCGGCAGCGGCACCGTCGCACAACCTACGCAGACCACGTACCCGATCAGAAGCACTCCCTTCAGGAGCAGGTCGCGGCTGGTGGGCATGGTTTACCTCGCGTCGACAAATACGCTTTCCTCGGAAGCGTACCACGCGATTTGGCAACATGTGGCGATTGAGCCTCCTTGACGGTTGCCAAAAGGCAACCGCACCGCGAGCTGCGTCGGCCCCTGCCGCCTGTGCGGTCTATGACGGCGAAAGTGGCCGGAGTGCATCCCGGCCACCACGAAGGACACGAGGCACTCCCGCGTCCGCTCTTGGTGCAGGTTCCTACGCCTCTCCGCGGCTCTGCGCCTCCGCGTGAGACATTCTTCTTGGTGGGGGAGGGCGAACAAGGCCGTCAACCGGCCCGCTTGGGGCGAGCGGGCCACTCTCAGTGAGTCACTCCAGGTTTAACCTCGATTTCCGGATTAAACGGTTGACACATTCCACCCGCTTTAACTTAACTGCCCGATCGGACATTCTTATCGTGACCGCCCAACTTCGCGTAGCCGAAAAGTCCAATTCATGTTATCAAGACAGCTCG
>JBFWYF010000725.1:0-4326 GCA_050186685.1 Pirellulaceae bacterium | reverse complement strand
TCTCAATCGACTTCCGGGTATTTGGAGCGATCGGGGCGCAAGTTCACGGCGTCGCGGATGTAGACGTGGACGATTTCCTCGGCCGTCTTGTTGGTATTCCAATGGACGAGGATGCGGATGCACCGGCGGAGCGAGCCGGGGACGTCGAGCTCGTGCGTGCACAAGAGTCCCACGTTGAGCCAGCCGAGCTGCCTGGCGGCCAAAGCGGGGAATTCGGCGTTCAAATCGGTCGTCGTGGTGAAGATGGCGCTCGCGACATCTTGGGCGTCGATGCCATTGCGGCGGATCATCAACGCCAGCAGCTCGCGCGTGGCCTTGAGGATTTCATCGCGACTGTTTTCGGGAACCGTAGTGGCCCCGCGGACGCCCCGAAAGAACATGGTTGGGAGGAGAAAAGGAGAAAAGGAGAAGAGAAGAAAAGAAGCTTGGAAGCCGCGGTTTAGGACTTCCAGGCTAATTCTCGGACGTCTTCGAGGTACGTATAGCCGCGGAGGCCTTCTTCGTAGAAGCGGGTGAGCTGGCCGGCTTGCTGGTAGTCGAGCTTGCCGTCGCGCACGGCGGCCTCGACATCAGTGCGGAAGCGGCGGATGAGCGAGTCGGCCTCGTAGTTGACGTAGTTGAGGACCTGCTTGACGGTGTCGCCTTTGACGACGGTCTCCAACACGACTTCGTTCCGGTCGTCGAGACTGACCACCACGGCATTGGTATCTCCAAAGAGGTTGTGCAGGTCGCCGAGGATCTCCTGGTAGGCGCCGATCAAAAACGCGCCGAGGTA
The DNA here is from genome assembly GCA_050186685.1 of Pirellulaceae bacterium. Classification (GTDB taxonomy): domain Bacteria; phylum Planctomycetota; class Planctomycetia; order Pirellulales; family Pirellulaceae; genus CAZFLF01. Next base: position 3,551 of record JBFWYF010000725.1, on the reverse strand, counting down.
ATACGGCTCCCCATTGAAAGCGTGCAGCGGCAGCGTGCGCTTCACATCGCGGCGATCGATGAACTGGTCGATCTTGCCGTCGGAATCGCAGGTGATGTCCCCGAGCACCGCGTGATGGGTCGGCCGCTCGCCGAGCCGGTGAATCGGCAGCACGGGGAACAACTGCCCGATCGCCCAACTGTCGGGCATCGACTGGAAGAGCGAGAAATTGCAGAAGTAGGTCTCGCTCAGCAGCGCGTCGATCCCCTGCAGGTCTTCTGGCACGAAGTCCAATTGCTGGCAGAGCCGCTGGATTTTCCGGCAGATCGCCCAAAAGAGGTTTTCGACCATGCAGCGCTGATCGAGCGGCAAGTATCCGCCGCTGAACAGGTTCATCGCCATGTCGAGCGCCTGCTGGGCGTCGTGATAGCTTTCGGTCAGGTTGCGGACGGTGACGTTGCGGTAGGCGTCCAGCAGGTCGATCACCGGCTGTTCGGCGTCAGCCGGGGCCTCGCGCGGAATGTCGTTCTCGCCCAGGCCGGAAACGCCGAGCACGTTGAACACCAGCACGCTGTGATAAGCGACGACGGCGCGCCCGCTTTCGGAAACGATCGTCGGGTGAGGCACTTTCGCATCGTCGCAGACGCTCTGCACGTGATAGATCACGTCGTTGGCGTACTCTTGCAGCGTGTAGTTCACGCTGCTGTCGAAGTTGGTTTGCGAGCCGTCGTAATCGATGCCGAGACCGCCGCCGACGTCGAGGTATTTCAGCCCTGCGCCGCGGCCGGCGAGTTCGACGTAAATGCGAGCGGCCTCGTTGAGCGCAGCCTTGATGTGGCGGATGTTGGGGATCTGGCTCCCCATATGGAAATGGAGCAATTGGAAGCAGTCTTCCATGCCCTGCTCTTTGAGCTCGCCGAGGGCGCGCAAGATTTCGGAGACCGTGAGGCCGAACTTCGAGCGATAACCGCCGGACGATTGCCAACGCCCGCCGCCACGCGTGGCGAGCTTGACGCGCATGCCAAAGGTGGGGCGGACGCCGACTTTCGCGGCGTACTTGAGGATCAGCTCCAATTCGGTGTATTTCTCGACCACCGGGATGACCGTGCGCCCAATCTTCTGGGCCAGCATGCACATCTCGATGAATTCGTCGTCTTTGAAGCCGTTGCAGATGATCGGCGTGTCGTTTCCGGCCAGGGCGACGACGGCCAGCAGTTCTGGCTTGGAGCCGGCTTCCAGACCGAACTTGTACTGCTTGTTATGAAGCAGCACTTCCTCGACGACTTCGGCCTGCTGGTTGACTTTCACGGGGTAGACGCAGCAATAGTTGCCCTTGAACTGATACTCCTGCATGGCGTTGGCGAAGGCGCCGTGGATTTCGCCCAGCCGATGCTTGAGGATCTCGGAGAAGCGCACCAGGATCGGCAGGTCGATCCCGCGCTGCTGCAGCTCGTCGACGAGCCGCTTCAGGTCAATCGCTCGTTGTGGATCTTTGCCCGGATGAACCAGCAGGTTTCCGGAATCGTGGTCGACGGAGAAGTACCCTTTGCCCCAGCGTTCGACCTCGTACAGTTCATTGGCGTCAGCGGGCGACCAAGGCTTGACGGTCGTTTCGAGCATCGACGTGACAGCTCCAGCGTGCGGAGAAAGCGGCAAGACACCACAAAAACCCGACGGGCGCGGGACAAATCGAACGGCAGATCCTGGCGGAAGCCCGGCGTTCCGCGGATTCGCGCGAGGTGTGGCGCGCAGAAAACCCTCGCGCATGGATCGCTCGAACGTAACATCATATCCATTTTTGGCCGGCGGTCGACACGCTGGGCGGAGAATTCAGCGGACGCCGACTTTCCCATTGTGGGAGGCGTCTCCGACGCCGATGGAGCTGACGAGGCCAACCGCAAGACGTTTGACTCGATTGCGGAGTCCGTCGCATTCGGCGTCGGAGACGCCTCCCAAATGGGCGTCACGATAACCTTCCAGATTTCGCTTGGGGCCCACGGCCGGGTTTGCTAGACTGTGGGGTGTTTGAGAAGAAGGCTTTTGGAACAGCAGGTCGGGGGGCGCCCACGTATTCTCGTGGGTAGGTGACTCGGTGCAGTCAGCGCTCGAGGGGGTCCCGCGATGCCCATTGCCGTGACGTGTCCGAACGGACACAAGCTCAAGATCAAAGAAAAATACGCCGGCCAGACGGGCCTCTGCCCGCACTGCCAGGCTCGGGTGTTGGTGCCCGCGCTCAACGAGGACGCTGTCCTCGATTTCCTGGGTCCGGCCCCCCCTCCCCCGCCGCCTGAAGAAGACCCGGACTCGATGCCGGTCTATCAGGAGCCGGCGCGGACTGGGAGCGGCGCTAGCAGCATCATGAGCGGCACGCACATTCACGGTTCGTCGATTCTGGTGCGGAAGACCAAAATTTGCCCCAAGTGCAAGCATCAGATTGCAGCCAAGTTCGATCTCTGCCCGCACTGCGGCCTGTACTTCACGAATTGGGACGAGATCGAGCGCCGCCTGCACCTGCGATGCCCCTCGTGCTCGTCCGAGTACGTGCCCGGCACGGCCACGTGCGCCGATTGCGGCCAGACGCTGCCGGTGGAGAGTGCGCCGACGCATAAGTGAGGTCTCCGCGGGCCGCGAACGCACCGGCGGACTGTGGCGTAAGATTGGTTTGGAAAGGGCATTCCCGCCCGCGTATGGCGCATTCCTTTCCCGTCGCTGGTGCGCCGGGGTTGCGCGGCGGTTCTCCGGCGGGTCTTGGCGGCGGATGTTTGTCACGACCTATCGCTATCGCGTGCTGGCCACCAAACTGCGGCAATTCCTCGAACTGCAGCGCCGCGCGGAAGTGCATTACCAGGGGGAAACTGGGCACCGCGTGGTGTACCTGCGGAGCACCACCGATCGCTGCCAGTGGATGGAGCTGCACTTCTTTGTCGACGAGGCCGCCCACAGCGCCAGCCTAGAACGGTGGCATCAGAATGAGGCCCTGCACGGACTCTGGGAGGAGTTCAAGCAGACGCTTGACCCGTTGTTCCCATCGGGCGTGGAGGAGTTTCGGCGTTTCTCGCAGTCGGAAGGGCAAGCGGGAACGCCGGCGGAGATTTGATCGAGCGGTCCTGCGCGCAGCGACCAAAGTTCTCCGGCCGCCGCTACCGCTGCCGATTCGGGCGGATTAGAATCGCCTGGAGCGGTCGCATTGGACCGTCCCGCCGCCTCTTCCCCGCTGCATCCCGCCTCTTGGAGTCGCTCCGATGTTCTCCCGATTTGTCCGCGTCGCCGCCGTGCTTGTCGCCGGGTTGATCGCCAGTTCCGCCTGCAGCGTTCGCGCCGCCGACTTGAGTGACGAAGAAAAGAGCGAAGGCTTTGTCAGCATCTTTGACGGTGAGTCGCTCGACCATTGGATCGGCGACACCGATGGTTACACGGTGGAAGACGGCGCGATCGTTTGCATTAAGGAAAAGGGAGGCAACCTGTTCACCGAGAACGAGTACGACAACTTCGTGCTGCGATTCGAGTTCAAGCTGGAGCCGGGTGCTAACAGCGGGTTGGGCGTTCGCGCTCCGACTGACCAGGGAGACGTG
>JBFWYF010000724.1:0-4327 GCA_050186685.1 Pirellulaceae bacterium | reverse complement strand
GCAGCCTCGCTGCCGTAGAACTTGGCCTTGTCCCCGGATCATTTCGGCGATACCCTCCCCACCGCACGCTCCGTTTATTCTCGTGCGGAAACTCGTCGACTCTGGGATGCTGGGTGCATGCACGCCACGTACATTAACTCGTGGAGCTCCGTTGCCTGGGCGATGGTCCTGGGATGCACCTTCATCGCTCCGGGTTGCACGACGACGGCGGACTTTCACAACATCGACGGTGTCCGGTGGTACCAGCAGGAGAACTACCAGGCTGCTCTGCAACACTTTCAGCAGGCGGTAGCGACCAACCCTCAGAACGCGGATGCCTATTACAATCTTGGCTCGGCGCTGCATCGGCTTGGCAAACAGACCAGTAACCGCGAGCTGCTGACGCAAGCGGAAACCGTCTATAACCAGTGCCTTGATTTGAACGACAATCATGTCGATTGCCGCCGGAGTCTGGCGGTCCTGTTGGTCGAAACGGAGCGGGCCGCTAGCGCCGAGAAATTGCTGACGAACTGGGTCACTCGTCGGCCGGACTTGGCCGATGCCCACATTGAACTCGGGCGTCTCTATGAGGAGTTTGGCGACCTGGAACGCGCACGCAATAGCCTGAGCCAGGCGGTCATGGTGGACCAGCGGAGTGCCCGGGCATGGGCCGCCTTGGGTGCCATTCGTGAGAAGGCCGGCGAAAGGGAACAAGCCCTAGCGAATTACCAGCGTGCGTTGTCACTGAACCCCCAGCAACCCGGCGTCGGAGCTCGCGTCGCCTCGCTATTCCAATCGTCGACTCCCGATGTCCAGATCGCCCTGCCTCCCACTCCGCCAGTTGGCTCGCCGGCAACTCGCACGGTCACCGTCCCCTCGATCTCAGCCCAACCGCGGTATTGACGAAGCGCACCGGAGGTTTTTCCGTGCTCCGGCGAGGATAGCTACGCCCAAACTGCGGAGGGTTTTCCCACGCTCTGGCGAGCGTGGCTACAAGAGCGTTTTCTTTTTCTGTCGACTCCGGTAAAATGCCGGCGATGAGTCACTTCGCAATCTACCTGCTGGCGGTATGGACCGCACTGCTCTCGGGCGGTCAACCCTTGTGTTGTCTCTGGCCGGTTCGCCAGGAGGTGGCTCGCCTTTCCGCCGGCAGTGAGGGCGACGAAATCAGCGCAGGCATCGCTCCGCGACCCGCCTGTTGTCGCGCTCACGCACGATCTGCGGCCGCCAAACCGGCCCGGATCAGCCGTACCGATTCGGCCGGCAGGTTGCCGTCCTCGCTGCGGGACTCGGTCCCGCCACCTCGGAATGCGACACCGCCAGATGCGAACGGCTGCCTACCCACTGGCGGGGGAGCTTGTTGCTGCCAGCGAGATGGGGCACCGGTTATCGGACCATCGCCGAATCTGGCTGAGAATTCCGGACAGCTCGCCTGGATCAAGAATGTGGGCGACACCCAAACGGCCCAGGCGGCTTGCGCAACACCCGTTGAGTCCCGGCTTCTCGAACGAGGGCCCCCGCTGCACGTTCTCTATTGCGTTTGGCGGTGTTAATCGGCGCAGGTCGGCGATTTCTTGCCGCCGCATCGTCTGCGCTGTCTTCAAGTATGTGTCGGAACAAATGCCGTAAGCCACAGCTGGCAATCGCCGTGCTGGCGCAGGGCGGCAGAAACGGCGCATCGGACGCCCGGCGGTCGAAGGAGTCGTACGGCTCAGCCGACAAAATGCGGACGTAATTTGCTTCATGCCGATGGGCTGAAGCCCAAGGTGCTGTGATCGAGTTTTCTCAGGTTCTAAAAACACGAAGGAATTGAACGATGAGTCCTAAGATCTTGATGGGTGCGTTGGTAGCGGTTGGCGTATTGAGTGCGGGGTACGGCATGGCATCCAAGCCGACCGGAGATTGCTGTGCTTTGCAGCTGGCGTGCTGTGCCGAAAACAGCGCGTGCTGCGATACGTCGGAGCCGTTGCCGTGTTGTGCGGAAGGCAAAGAGTGCTGTGAGCAGGCGCTGGAATGTTGCGTTCTAGGCCAGGCATGCTGTGCGGACGGCAATAAGTGCTGCGAGCAGGGTCTGGAGTGCTGTGCTAAGGGCCAGGCGTGCGCTGCGGATGTCAAAGCATGTGCCGTGACAGGCAATTGTGAGACGCAGGGGACGTGTGCCGCGCTGCCGGCAGCGTGCTGTGCAGCTCCGAGCGCTAACGTTGCATCGTTGGAAGCTCCGACGACGGGAGCCGCTGCGGAAGCAAAATAGGCGCGTTTGGCCGGTCAGTTGCAGGTATTTGATCTCGAACGGCGCCGTTGCGGCTTTCCGCGCGGCGCCGCTTCTACTTCCCTTCGAGGCGGACAGAAGCGCCTGGCAAACCTCGCCGCGTGAGAATTGAGCATGGCCATCGATCCTGTCTGCGGCATGGAAGTCAGCGAATCGACGCTGATCCGCGCCGAAAGGGATGGCGAGACGTACTACTTCTGCTGCGAACATTGTCGCCGCAAATTCCTCGGGCTGCCGGCTGGCGCTGATCCGCACGCCCGACACGCTTCATCACTCGTCCAACTCGGTGGGTCGGCTCGAGCCGCACCACACCCGATTCGTCGCGAGCAGCCAGGAGCTGAGTCCGTACCGGCGCACGTAAAGTATATCTGTCCCATGTGCCCGGGGGTGACCAGCGACCGTCCGGACGCCTGTCCGAAGTGCGGCATGGCGTTGGAGCCAACGGGCATTCCGGAGCGGGGCAAGGCCACGGTCTACACGTGCCCGATGCATCCTGAGGTGCAGCAGTCCGCACCGGGCGACTGCCCGAAATGTGGGATGGCTTTGGAACCTGTGACGGTCGAGACATCGGGCGACGAAGAGGATGGGGAACTTGTCGATATGCAGCGCCGCTTCTGGATCGCGGCGGCGTTGAGCGTACCGATTTTCCTGGCGTCGATGTTGCCCATGATGGGCGTGTCCCTAGACGCCTGGATTCCCTCCGCTGTCTCGCGATGGCTGCAGTTTGCCCTGGCCACGCCCGTGGTGCTCTGGGCAGGATATCCCTTTTTTCAGCGCGGATGGCGCTCGATTGTCCGGCTGCAGGGTAACATGTTCACCCTGATCGCGGTCGGAACCGGGACGGCCTATGCGTACAGTACAGCGGCGCTGGTGGTGCCGCAGTATTTTCCCGAGGGATTCCGGCATCATGGTGAAGTCGAACTGTACTTCGAGGCAGCCGCCATGATCGTCACGCTGGTCTTGTTGGGACAGGTGCTCGAATTGCGGGCCAGGCGCCGGACCAACTTTGCGATTCGAGAGCTGCTGGCGCTGGCACCTCGCAAGGCACGGCGAGTTCGCGCCGGACACGAGGAAGAGGTACCGGTTGAGGCCGTGCAAGTTGGCGACGAACTGCGACTGCGGCCAGGCGAGCGGATTCCCGTCGATGGCCGTGTGCGGGAGGGAACGAGCTCGGTCGACGAGTCCATGATCACGGGCGAAGCCGTCCCGGTTTCCAAGCGGCCGGGGGATGCGGTCATCGGTGGCACGGTCAATCAGACCGGTTCGTTTCTGATGACGGCCGAGAAGATTGGCGAAGACACCGTGTTGTCGCAGATCGTCCGGCTGGTGGCCGAGGCCCAGCGCAGCCGCGCCCCGGTGCAACGGCTGGTGGACCAGGTCGCGTCGTACTTTGTACCGGCGGTCGTCGTGGCCGCGGTGGCGACCTTCCTGGCTTGGGCGGTGCTGCAGCCTCGCCAGCCGGCTCTGGCTTGGGCCGTCGTCAACTCCGTCGCCGTGTTGATTATCGCCTGTCCTTGTGCGCTGGGACTCGCCACACCCATGTCGATTATGGTGGGAGTCGGCCGCGGGGCACAGGAAGGCATCCTGATCAAGGATGCGGAGACGCTGGAACGGCTCGACGCGATCGACACGGTCGTCATCGACAAGACCGGAACGCTGACGGAGGGGCAGCCCCGCCTGACGGAGTGGAGAAGTGTTGGCCCGGTAAGCGATTCGGATCTCCTGCGCTGGTCGGCCAGCGTCGAGCGGTTCAGCGAGCACCCTTTGGGACGCGCTATCGTGTCCTGCGCCCAGTCGCACGACCTGGATATTCCATCCGTCGACCAGTTCCACTCCGAGACCGGCGGCGGAGTCCGTGGCATCGTCGACGGAAAACGAATTGCGCTCGGAAATCGGGACTTTCTCGATCGGGAGCAGGTCACCGATCTGGACGCACTTCACGATGATGCACAGCGCTGGCAACAGCAAGGCCAAACAGTGATTTTCGCGGCGATCGATGGTCGCCTCGCCGGGCTGCTGGCGGTATCCGATCCGGTCAAGAGTACGACGCCTGATGCGATTCGCGCCCTGCACGAGCGG
>JBFWYF010000723.1:0-4340 GCA_050186685.1 Pirellulaceae bacterium | reverse complement strand
CCCGAGCAGCGCCAGCGCCCGCTACCAGGTGCGCGGGCGGAGAGCGCGCCGCCCCCGCGGGGGCCAGGCTGCCTGGCGGCGCTGGCCTGTATCGGGCTGTTGCAGATGCTCGGGGCAACGCCGCACGGCGTCGGCGCCGAGCCCTTTCATTTCGTGCTCATCAATATCGACGACCTGGGGTACGCGGATGTGGGCGCGTTCGGTTCCACGCGGAATCGTACGCCCCACATCGATCGGCTCGCTCGGGAAGGTCGCCGATTTACGAGCTTCTACGCCGCGCCGGTCTGCTCGCCTTCGCGCTCGTCCCTGATGACGGGATGCTATCCCAAGCGCGTGGGCATTCCGCAAGTGTTGTTTCCAGCTGGTGGCACCGGACTGAACCGCGCGGAGTGGACGTTGCCCGAAATGCTGCGCGAGCGCGGCTATGTGACCCTGTGCGTCGGCAAGTGGCATCTGGGAGACCAGCCCGAGTTTCTGCCGACACGACATGGATTCGATCATTACTTCGGTATCCCGTATTCCAACGACATGGGGCCGGAGGCCGACGGCGCGCGGAGCAACTTTGGGGAGCCGTTGCCCGGTAACGCCCCGGCGGCCGGTCGCGCGAAGAAGAAAGCCCGCGCGACGACTCACCCGCCGCTGCCGTTGCTGCGCGACGAGACGGTAGTCGAGCGAGTGCGGGGAGATCAGCAGACGACGCTTGTGGAACGCTATACCCGCGAGGCGGAGCAGTTCCTGCGAACGAACCGTGATCGGCCATTTTTCCTGTACCTGCCGCACTCGGCCGTCCACTTCCCGCTTTACCCTGGGGCCGATTTTCGCGGGAAGTCGGCCAATGGAATCTATGGCGACTGGGTCGAGGAAGTCGACGCGAGCGTGGGACGGATCGTCGACTTGATCCGCGCCTTAGGTCTGGCAGATCGAACGCTGGTCATGTTCACGTCGGACAACGGCGGAACACCGCGAGCCAGCAACGCGCCGCTGCGTGGCAACAAGGCGAGCACGTGGGAGGGGGGCATGCGCGTGCCCACGATTTTCTGGTGGCCGGGCAAGGTGCCAGCCGGCACCACCTGCGACGCGATCACGAGCATGATGGACGTGCTGCCGACGCTTGCGGGCCTCGCCGAGGGCCGCCTGCCAGAGCAGAAGATCGACGGCCATGACATCTGGCCGTTGATCGGGGGCGAGCAGGAGCGTTCGCTCTACGACGTGTTCTGTTATTTTCGCGGTGATGCGCTGGAGGCCGTGCGTGCCGGGGATTGGAAGCTGCATCTGAAGAGCGGCATGCTGTTTAATCTGGCCGATGACGTCGGCGAAACAAGCGATATTTCCCTGAAACATCCAGACCGGGTACGCGAGTTGATGGGTGCTGCCGAGCGTATTCGCGGGGATTTGGGAGATGGCGAGGCCGGTCCGGGCTGTCGCGCCCCGGGGCGAGTCGAGAGGCCGCTCCCGAGTCTCGACCAGGCTGGACGCGTCCGAGCCGAGAATCGCGGGGAAGTCGGCGAGTTTCCTTGACCGGCGGGCAGCCGGCAAGTCCTGCGAGCAGGGGCGGCATTCGTTCGATGCGAGTTTCTCTGGGAGTTTACTGTCTCATGCGTGCTGTCGTCATAGGCCTCGTGGGTTGGCTGATTGCTCAAACGACGATAGGGGCCGAGCCGGCCCGCTATGAAATTGTCGTATATGGTGGGACGAGTGGTGGAGTCGCCGCGGCCATACAAGCTCGCCGGATGGGCAAGACGGCGGTAATCGTCGAGCCTGGCGAGCATCTGGGCGGATTGACGAGCGGGGGGCTGGGCGCGACGGACATCGGCAACAAGGCCGCGATCGGCGGGATTTCGCGCGAATTCTACCAGCGCGTGAAGCGATTCTACGATGAGCCATCCGCCTGGAGGCAGGAGACACAGGAGGCGTATCGCAGCAGCCGCCAAGGACGGGGCGAAGATACGATGTGGACGTTCGAGCCCCATGTGGCCGACAAGCTGATGCGCGACATGGCAGCCGAAGCCGGGGTGACCGTGGTGTTCCGCGAACGGCTGGACTTGAAGGAGGGGGTCGTACGCCAGGGCAACGAGATCCTGCGGATCCGGATGGAGAGCGGACGGGAGTTTGCCGGCAAGCGGTTCATCGACGCCACCTACGAGGGCGACTTGATGGCCAAGGCAGGGGTCTCGTACACCGTGGGACGTGAGGCGAATGCCCAGTACGGCGAGACCCTGAACGGAGTCCAGACGCGCAATGCGGTTCATCATCAGTTTGTCGAAGGCGTCGATCCATACATCGAACGGGGCAACCCGCGCAGCGGACTACTGCCGGGACTCCATGCCGGCCCTCCGGGGGAAGAGGGGAATGCCGATGCCCGGGTGCAAGCCTACTGCTTCCGCATGTGCGTGACCGACGCTCCCGATAACCGGATACCGTTCGAGAAGCCGGAGAACTACGACGAACGGCGCTACGAGTTATTGCTCCGTAATCTGGAGGCCGGCGAGACGCGGATTCCTTGGTCGCCGACCATGATGCCGAACCGCAAGACCGATACGAACAACAATCGTGGTTTCTCCACCGACAATATCGGGATGAATTACGACTGGCCCGATGGTGACTACGCCACACGCGATCGCATATTTGCCGAGCATCTGCACTACCAGCGCGGTCTGATGTGGACGCTGGCAAATCATCCTCGCGTGCCGGAAGCCATGCGCCGGGAGGTGAGCCGCTGGGGCAATTGCCGCGACGAATTCCAGGCGCTGGGCGGCTGGTCCCATCAGCTGTACGTGCGCGAGGCGCGGCGGATGGTATCGGACTACGTCATGACCCAGAAGAACTGCCAGGGCCGCGAGCAGATCAGCGATCCCGTTGGCCTGGCTGCCTACACCATGGACTCGCACAACGTCCAGCGCTACGTGGACGCTGAGGGGCACGTGCGCAACGAGGGGGACGTGCAAGTCGGTGGATTCCCGCCCTACGGCATCTCCTATCGCTCCATCGTTCCCCGGCAGGGTGAGTGCGCTAACCTGCTGGTGCCCGTGTGTATGGCGGCATCGCACATCGCATACGGTTCGATTCGAATGGAGCCCGTGTTCATGGTGCTCGGACAATCGGCGGCGACGGCCGCGTGCCAGTCGATCGATGACGGGGTACCGGTCCAGCAGGTCCGTTATCCCGCGCTGCGCGATCGGTTGATCGCCGACAAACAGGTGCTGGAATGGAAAGGCCCCAAACCGGATCGAAATGCCGCCGTGGATCCGGCCAGTCTCCCCGGCCTGGTGCTGGACGACGCCGCGATGATGCGGGTGGGGGAATGGCTCCCCAGCCGTTCGGTCGGTGGCTACGTGGGCGACGCCTATTGGCACGATGGCAATGAGGATCAAGGCAAGAAGTCCGTGCAGTTCCGCGGCCGCGTGCCACAGGCGGGGACGTACGACGTCCGATTCTCGTATACTCCGAATGCCAATCGCGCGACGAACGTACCGATCGAGATTCACCATGCCGGCGGTACCACCCAGGTGCGCGTCAACGAACGGCAGAGTCCGACCGAATCCAAGCTGTTTGTCTCGCTGGGACGATTCCGCTTCCAGCCGGAGCAAGAGTGCGTCGTCCGGGTGTCGAATCTCGGTGCCGACGGGTACGTCGTCGTAGATGCGGTACAGCTGATACCGCAACCCTGACCGGAACCAGCGTGGGCGCGATGCTGGATCATCCGCCGACCAGTGCACGGACGCCAATGCTACGGAAGCCCATACCATGCGCGTCGCGGTGACCGGTTCCCGAGGTCTGGTGGGGCAGCGGCTCGTACCCTTCCTGGCGTCGCGCGGTCATGTGGTCGTACGCGTCGTTCGCGGCGAACCTTCGGGCGGCGACGTCCACTGGGATCCCGAGCGTGGCGACATCGAGGCGCGCGGCCTGGAAGGCTGCGAGGGAGTCATCCATCTGGCCGGCGAGAACATCGGCGATCGGCGCTGGAACGCGAGCCAGAAGGAACGGATCAAGGAGAGCCGCGTTCGCGGAACACGGCTGCTGGCCGAGACGCTGACCCGCCTGGACCACAAGCCAGCGGTTCTGGTATCGGCCTCGGCGACCGGCTTCTATGGTGAACGCGGCGACTATGTGTGTGACGAATCTGCGTCGTCGGGCAGCGGTTTTCTGACCGACGTCTGCGTGGCCTGGGAAGCTGCGACGGAGGCGGCGCTGAAGGCCGGCATCCGCGTCGTGAACGTGCGGAGCGGTGTCGTGCTGAGCCGTGCTGGTGGGGCACTCCATAAAATGCTCTTACCATTCCGGCTGGGTGGTGGGGGGGTTGTCGGCAGCGGGCTGCAGATCTGGAGCTGGATTGCGATCGA